>NZ_CP012373.2:304665-609331 GCF_001305575.3 Beggiatoa leptomitoformis | reverse complement strand
TTTCGTATTCTTTCCAACCCAGTGCAGATTCTTCAATCAAAAGTTGATGCACAGGGGATAAATCAAAACCCCGTTCACAAATGGTAACGAATTCTTCACGGTTATAAGCAATCCCGCCCCCGCTGCCGCCAAGGGTGAATGAAGGACGAATAACGGTAGGAAAACCAACGGTGATTTGCGCGCTAAAGGCTTCTTCCATCGTATGGGCAACGGTAGAACGCGGGGTGTCTAAGCCAATTTTTTTCATGGCATCACGGAATTTTTCACGGTCTTCCGCTTTGTCGATGGCTTCTTCTTTCGCGCCTATCATTTCGACATTAAATTTTGTTAATACACCTTGTTTAGAGAGGTCTAACGCGCAGTTGAGTGCTGTTTGTCCGCCCATTGTGGGTAAAAGTGCATCAGGACGTTCTTTTTCAATGATTTTAGCAACGGTTTGCCATTCTATGGGTTCAATATACGTTGCGTCCGCCATATCAGGGTCAGTCATAATCGTCGCGGGATTGGAGTTGACCAGAATCACGCGATACCCTTCTTCTCTCAGGGCTTTGCAGGCTTGCGCGCCTGAGTAGTCGAACTCGCAGGCTTGCCCGATGATAATAGGGCCTGCGCCAATAATCAGAATACTGTTTATGTCGGTACGTTTTGGCATAACTTAAGGAATGTGCGTCTGAGTGGAATACGGAGGATGGGTAACGACTGTAGGTGCGAATTGATTCGCACGGGAGCTTAACCCTTTGAGTCGTGCGAATAATTCCATCTTTTCAAGTAGGGTGCGAATCAGTTCGCACCTACAGAATTAGTACGGTTGCTTCATTAATTCTATGAATTGGTCAAACAAGGGGGACACGTCGCGTGGACCGGGACTTGCTTCTGGATGTCCTTGAAAACTAAACGCGGGTAAATCTGTCCGACAAATTCCTTGTAAGCTGCCATCGAATAAGGAGCGGTGTGTCGCTTTAACCGTTGCAGGTAAGCTAGATTCTTCAACGGCAAAACCATGATTTTGGCTGGTAATCATCACCATTTTGCTGTTTAAATCTTGTACAGGATGATTCGCGCCATGATGTCCGAACTTCATTTTAATGGTTTTCGCGCCGCTGGCTAAGCCTAGCAGTTGATGTCCCAAGCAAATACCAAACACAGGGATTTTAGTTTGCAAAATTTCCTGAATGGCTGTGATAGCATAATCACAAGGTTCTGGGTCTCCCGGTCCGTTGGATAAGAACACACCATCAGGATTATAGGCTAAAACCGCTTGTGCTGTTGTTTTTGCAGGGACAACCGTAATACGACAGCCACGCTCTGCTAACATGCGCAGAATGTTGCGTTTTATTCCGTAGTCGTAAGCGACAACATGCCATTGTTTGGCAATAGGAGGGGTGGATTCGCCTAAGTGCCATTCACCTTCTTCCCACGAATAGGTTTGCGTGGTGGTCACTTCTTGGGCTAAATCCATGCCCTTAAGTCCTGCAAACTGACGTGCGGCTTGAATCGCTGTATCGGGATTAATATTATCCCCTGCAACCAAACAGCCGTTTTGCGCCCCTTTTTCACGTAAAATACGGGTTAGGCGACGGGTATCAATGCCTGCAATGGCGACAACTTTGTGGCGATTTAAATAACTATCTAATGTTTCTGTTGCGCGCCAATTGCTCACGGTAAGAGATAAATCACGAATAACCAAGCCTGCAGCAAATACTTTCGTAGATTCTTCATCTTCCGCATTTACCCCAGTATTCCCAATGTGCGGGTAAGTTAAGGTAACAATTTGTTTATAATACGAGGGGTCAGTCAGAATTTCCTGATAACCAGTGATAGCGGTATTAAACACCACTTCACCCACACTTTGCCCTGTGCAACCAATGGATTCACCGTAAAACAGACTGCCGTCTGCCAGTGCTAATAGAGCCGGATGTTTCAAAACACACTCCGCGATACTGATTTAAAGAGGGATTAGTTAAGGAATAACGCATACACTATACAAAAGTTTGGGTATTTTACGGGTATGTAGATAAACCAGCAAGCACGAATCTGTTACAGTTTCACAATCAATGAATTTACAATTCTCTGTTATCACTGCTTTATTAAAAATGGCGTGACCGGTGACTATTTGCGTGGAAAGGCAACTTTTAACCCTCAATCGCTTAAGATACAATCTCTCGGGTATTGCTAAACTTAATGACTATAACCAGTCGTCACAATAACCACTGTAGTGATATAGGTTTTTCTTGGTATCGGTTTATTAAATGAAATGGGGACAATATGAAAAAATTATGGTACAGCATCGGGCTTGCAGGGCTTTTTTTTAGTATCAATGTCATTGCAAACTCACCCACAGATATTAATTTTGCAGCAAAGAAGAAAACAACCTTCGGCACAGAATATGTGGTTTACAATGTCCGCTGTTCAGACGGGACAACACGCCAAATCAGTTCATGGAATAATCGTAAAGAATGGTGCGTTGGGACAAGCAATAATGATTGCTCTAACAGTCAACTCAAAGCAGCACAAATGGCGTGCGAAAGTAAATAATCTTGTATTGGCTAAGTGTGTTCAGACATGCTTAGTCAATCGCAATATTTGCTACCCATCTGACAATCTATTAGTCTATAAAGCCCTTTCCATTCCCGCATTTCAAATACATCATGACAACCATTGAAAAACCTTGGAGTGGACGCTTTACTGCGCCAACCGACGCGTTTGTAGAAGCCTTTACCGCCTCTGTGACGTTTGACCAACGCTTGTATGCCTATGATATTATGGGTTCTATCGCTCATGCAACCATGCTTGCCCGTGTAGGGGTACTCACGCAAACAGAATGTGAGCAAATTATCAGTGGGTTACAAAGTATTCAACAAGAAATAGAAAGTGGACAACTGCAATGGTCAATTGCGCTTGAAGATGTTCACATGAATATAGAAACCCGTTTAACCCAAAAAATCGGCATAGTCGGGAAAAAATTACATACAGGACGTTCACGTAACGACCAAGTTGCAACAGATGTTCGTCTGTACTTACGCCATGAAATCGATACTATTCTGGCAGAACTCAATCGCCTGTTGCATGCCCTCATCAGTGTTGCCGAGCGAGAAGTTGAAACCATTTTACCGGGGTTCACCCATTTACAAAGCGCGCAACCTATTACTTTTGGACACCATTTATTAGCATGGTGTGAAATGTTACTGCGTGACAAAACCCGATTACAAGATTGTCGCAAACGGATGAATACCCTGCCATTAGGAGCGGCTGCCCTTGCGGGAACAAGCTATCCATTAGACCGTCACTACACAGCGGCGTTATTAGGGTTTGAAGCGGTTGCTGAAAATTCACTGGATGCCGTGAGCGACCGTGATTTTGCAATTGAATTCACCAGTGCGGCAACGCTCATTATGATGCACCTCTCGCGTTTTTCCGAAGAATTGGTGCTGTGGTCATCTGCGCAATTTAACTTTATTGAACTCAGCGACGCATTCTGCACGGGTTCATCCATCATGCCGCAAAAGAAAAACCCTGATGTACCCGAATTAGTACGTGGTAAAACAGGGCGTGTGTATGGTGCATTAATCAGCTTACTAACACTCATGAAATCCCAACCATTAGCTTATAACAAAGATAATCAAGAAGATAAAGAACCACTTTTTGATACTGTTGACACGCTAAAAGGGAGTTTAAAAGTCTATGCGGACATGATACCTGCCATGCAAGTAAATCGTGACATCATGCGCAAAGCCGCCTTACAAGGATTTACCACGGCAACAGATTTAGCCGATTACCTAGTCCGCAAAGGTATCCCTTTCCGTGATGCGCATGAAATTGTTGGCAAAGCTGTTCGCTATGGTGTTGAAAATAATATTCACCTAGAAGCGGTTAGCTTAGAAACTTATAAACAATTTTCTGCATTGATAGAACAAGATGTTTACAATGTGCTGAGTTTAGAAGGTTCCGTTGCCGCACGTAATATTTTTGGCGGTACCGCCCCGCAACAAGTCAGAGCCGCGATACAACGCCTTAAAGCCAAGCTATAACCCCCTCAACATCCATCTTACAAGGAACTTATCAATGAGTGATTTACACGGTTACTATATTGAAGACATTGAAGTAGGCATGAAAGCCAGTTACGCCAAAACTGTCACAGAAACTGATGTTGTCTTATTTGCGGGTATTTCAGGCGACAACAATCCTGTGCATATTAACCAAGAATTCGCCGAACAAACACCTTTTAAATCCCGTATTGCACACGGCATGTTAAGTGTTGGCTTTATTTCCATGGTGTTAGGGACAAGACTCCCCGGACCTGGTGCAATTTACATCAGCCAAACTGTAAAATTTAAAGCACCCGTGCATATTGGTGATACGGTACACGCAGAAGTGACCGTGAAAGAAGTGATTAAAGAGAAAAGACGGGTTATTTTAGAAACAATTTGTCGGGTGAAGGAAACCGTTGTTATTGACGGTGAAGCCATGGTAATGGTTGATTCTAAAGCAAGTTAGTTTCGCTACTGAAATTTAAGACCTGACAGACTTTTAAAACCTGTCAGGTCTTATTTTTTGAGAATACCAAGCAAATTACGATAAACTCACTTTTATACGGATACTATAGCTAACGCACTTTAAAATGATTATTGTAGGGTGGAATAGGCGCAAGCCGTATTCCACAACAGTGCAAGCTTTCTGCATAAACTCAGCTATTTTTGGCGTTTTATGGTGGAATACGCTACGCTATTCCACCCTACATTAAGCTGCTTTTTAAGTTGCGTTAGCTATACCACTTTAATCCGTGTTATCCCTTTATATTCTTGCCAATTCCATATTTATTTCAACTGTTTCGCGCTTTCTAAAATTAGTCGTAGTGAATCATAATCACTATCTGTTGCTGGCACAAATCCTGTGATGTTAGCCCCTATAGTACTCAATACTTTTTTCCCTTCAGGCTGTTGATTTAAAGTATATAAAGCCTGTTGCAACTGACTAATTAAAGCAGGTTCTAACGTCCGACGACTAACCAATAAATGTGAAGAAACAGGGGGTGAAACCGCTAAGATTCTAAGTCCTTTTTCCTTATTTTCATCAAATACATCCGCAGGTAATGCCCCCGCATCATATTCGCCCAATAATACGCCATACATCACATTTCTATGATTATCTAAAAAATCATATCCGCCCAAGTTTTCCAACGAAATACCCGCACTTTTTAAAACATAGTAAGGTACTTTTGTACCCAGATTAGAATTTTTCTCGCCAAAAGCCACTTTTTTACCAATTAATTGTTTAAGCGTTTGAATGGGACTATTTTCTACTGTGAATAAAACACTATAAAGTGCAGGTTGATGATTAATCGTGTAACGTGCGAGTAATGGCGCAGTATGTTGATATTTATCAACCATTTCAATGTATAAACTCCCACTCATAAACGCTAAATCTAACTTATCTTCACCAACCAATTGTAAATGCGCTTGATAACTATTAGTTGTGATGGTAATCGGTAAACCTATTGTTTTAGAAAGATAATCAGCAAGTGGTGTGTATTTATTCAACGAATCAGTCGCTGACAGGTAGGACAAGGGAAAACCCAATGTCAGTGCGCTAACGTTCTCTTGTGCATAACTCACCGTACAATAAAATAGACCTAGAATAATCAGACTGTAGCGCGGTAACTGTTTGTAAATAGTAAATAACATTTATCTCACCATAGAAGTTATACTACATTTTAATGAGGAGGAGATTCAGGTTCTTTTTTATTGGCTAATTGCGCAGACAAGGCTTGTAGTGTTTGCCAAGCACTTGGTTCTTTTGTTAATTCTGCTTGCTGTTTACGTAAATAACGTGCAGAATTGCGCTCCCAAATATCTTGTGGGATTTCAGGTGAACTCTCAGCCAATCTGTCCATATTTTCCCGTATTTTATTTAAAAACTTCATTGCTTCATCAGACGAGCAAGAACGGAAAAACAAAAATTGCTCGATTTCCCGTGCAACCGCACCATATTGCGTCCCGCCTAAATGATGTCGTTCCGCGCGTTCTTCAAACCGTAAAAATGTTTGCATACCTGATAAACCAGCGGCTAATACACTAATAACGCCTACGATAAGGCGTAGATAAGTGCTTGTACTGTCTTCGTTTAAAGAAGCAAATACAGATGTTCCCACAATGGTAGAAAAAATGATACTTGGAATCCCTAAGAAATAATGTAACTTCCGCAAATAATTTGCCGTCGCAAAATGGCTGTATTGCGCCATTTGTGCCCGACTTCGCCATTGTTGAAGTAATTCATCAATACTTTTCCAATGCGTTTCTGTCATGTCCATAGATAAATTCCAGACGGTTATGGTCAAAGGTGTTATGTGATTTTAACGCAATCATCAACATGTATTTCTTTAACACAAGCACTAATACAAAAAATAATGTTTAAAAATAATTAGTTATTTGTTTTAGTAATCAAATAGCATGGTATTAAATCTGCATAATAACCGTATATATTTTTAGCTAAATTTATAATAAAGCCTAGTTTTACATGGGATACGGGGATATGTTTTTTATGCGCCTGAACCTTATTACAAAAATTCTCCACAATTATCTGTTATATCTTCTCTTACTCAGTGCTAGTGCTGCTGTGTCTGCCCATGAGTTGACGTTAAAAATGGATGTTATTTACGTAAAACCGTGGGGATATTATTTGGATAATTCATTAGAAACATCAAAGATGATGGGGATTTTAGTAGAAATAAGCGATTTACTGACGCAAGAAACAGGGATTCACTTTAAAAAACGATTAGTACCCTATGCGCGTGTTTGGGACAACTTGGCGCGGGGTGATACGGATATGAGTATTTTAATTTACACCCCCAGTAAAAGCATGACCGTAAATTATGCAGGGCTTTTATTCAATTTTAATTCCATTGTCATTGCAAAAAAAGGGGTTTATTTGCAGACGTATGAAGATTTACGGCATTTACGTATTGGTGTATTGCGTGGTGAACAGTTATCTGCGCGTTTTAATGGGGATAGTCAATTAAATAAAATTGAGGTTCGTAGCTACGAAATAATGATAAATATGTTACGTAATGAGCGATTAGACGCATTAGCTGGTAATAGTGTGTCTTTACTGTATTTAACACGACAGGCAGATGTTGCATCATTACTAGGTAATCAGTTGGTATTACAAACAATACCCATGATGATTCAATTTTCTAAAAAATTTAATAATCCGCTGGTTTTGCAGCAAATAGAAATGACAGCAAAGACATTGTATAAAGATAATGTATTTGAAAATATTGTCGATGGTTGGGGGATATTCGCTTGGAGAATGGAATGAAAAGGATGTTTTCATGGCAAATGCAAAGCCTCGCCTTAAAACAGTCCATTATTACCTTATTGGTTGCAATTTTGGTAGGAATCTTTATCAGTATTAGTTTAATTGTTTGGGATTTTATCAATACCCGTCAAGCAATTTACTCAACAGGAGAACAACTGTTAAAGATTGTCCAAAAATCAGCCACTCAGGCTTGCTATACCCTTGACAGTGTACTTGCTGAAGAGATTTTAGAGGGGTTAATGCAATTTGATGCGGTTCATCATGCTGAATTGCAAACCGAACATGCAGAAAAGCTGGCAGAAAGACAACATTCGGCTGTCCAACATCTCAAGAATAATCCAATATCAGCATTTTTGTTTGGGGATGAAATTCTATTTTCTTTGCCGCTCATTCATCATGACAAGTATTCGCAACAAGATGAAATTGTTGGTTATTTAAAACTAACTTTTAATGGGGGTATCGCAGGCAATGATTTTTTAAACCGTGCTAAAGCGGAAATGCTCATTGGTTGTTTACGCAGTTTACTATTGGTTATTCTTTTATTGTTGGTTTCGCGCCATCTTGTTACTCGTCCATTAACACAGATGGTTTCTGTTTTAAAACAGATTGACCCTCATCAAACAAATGATTTTATACCTTACTTAACCGTTAATCCCCTGCATAAACAGGATGAAATCGGACAATTGACCGCCACGATTAATGTCTTGTTTGCTGAGGTGGCGCATCGTACAAACCAACTACTTGAAAGTGAAGAATATTATCGTTTGACCTTGGTTGCACTCAATGATGGCATTTGGGATTGGAATTTGGTGAGTAATGCGGTTGTGTGGAATGCACGCTGTTATGAGATGTTGGATTATCCTGCAAGTGCTTTTCCTGTGTCATTAGATGTTTGGGTATCGCTTTTACATGCTGATGATTTGCCTCAAACGCTGACTTTCATACAGCAAAAAATTAAAAATGGTGAACCTTTTCATATAGAGTTTCGTTTAAGAAAACGGACGGGTGATTGGCTTTGGGTAGAGGGACGCGGATGTGTTGTGCAATGGAAGCAGGGAAAGGCTATCCGTATGATTGGCACACATACCGATATTTCTGTTCGTAAACAGGCTGAAATGGCATTACGAGACAGTGAGTCTTATAACAAAATCTTATTTGCCGATTCGCGTATCCCGTTAATTGTGTTAGAGGTAGAAACAGAAAAAATTATTGATTGTAATCAAGCAGCCATTGATATTTATGGCTTTACACAACGCGATGAGGTTTTAGGAAAAACCCCTTTAGCGGTTTCCGCGCTGGTTCAAGCGGATGGTGTTTATTCTGCGGATGTCGTGCATACCCATTTGCAACACTGTCTGACGCATGGGTCACATGTTTTTGAGTGGCGACATCAACGCCCAACAGGTGAATTGTGGGATGCAGAAGTCTATTTAATGTTATTTCAACATGATGGAAAAACGCTTGTCCAGTTTAGTTTGCAAGATATTACCCAGCGTAAACAAACCACAGAAGCCTTACGCCTGAGTGAAACCCGTTACCGTTCAATTGCACAAAATTTTCCCAATGGTGCGGTTGTTCTTTTTGATAAAAATTTACGGTATGTCTTAGCTGACGGCATGGGATTAGCTGAGGCGGGATTATGTAAAGTGGAATTAGAGGGTAAAACTCCCCGCGAAATTTTTGCTACACATCTGGCTGATTTATTAGAACCACTTTACAAAAGAGTATTGCAAGGAGAAAGCATTGTTCAAGAAACGCCTTGGAATGAATTTGTTTATATAGCTTCTTATACACCGCTTCGTGATGCAGCGGGACAAGTTATTAATGGCATGGTAGTTACCCAAAATATCACGCAACGCAAAAAAGCCGAGCAATTGTTGGAAGGGGTATTAAACAGTGCGATGAACGGTATTATGGCGTTTAAGAGTGTACGAAATGCCATGGGCAATATCATTGATTTTGAAATTATTCTAGCCAATGACATGGCAGAAAGGATGATTCAGACAAATACCCATTCGTTAATAGGGCAACGATTGCTTAATATCATGCCTCACAGTTTAGTTAATGGTTTATTTGCCAAATATGTTGCCGTTGTGGAAACCGAGTTTTTATTAGACAAAGAGCTGTTTTTTAATTATCTAGGCAATTATCCATCATGGTATCACCTGATTGCTGTTAAGCTAAGCGATGGATTTACAATTACTTTTCAAAACATTAATGCCCGTAAACAAACCGAAGAGACACTGCATAAAACAACACGTCAATTAGAAAGTATTTTGTATTATAGTCCTACCCCGATTAGTATTTTAGATGCACAAGGACGGTACTTATTAATTAATCATGCAATGGAAGCATTATGGGAAAAAACACCTGCCCAACTGGTCAATCGCTCTGTTTTGGGGATGCTTCCGCCCAAGATGTCACAAGATTTTGCTGACAAAATAAATACCGTCATTCAAAGCAAACAATCTTTGTTTGTTGAAGATTGCTTAACCTTCTCGGGAAGAGAACGATATTTTGCGACAACCTTATTTCCAATAGAAACAGATAATGAATCATTGGTTGGTTCTATTTCGTTAGACATCACCGAAAATAAACAGGTAGAAAAAGTCTTAAAACAAGCGAAAGAAGCCGCCGAAAATGCCAATCAAACTAAGAGTGCTTTTTTAGCCAGTATGAGCCATGAATTACGTACTCCCCTTAATGGTGTTTTAGGCTATGCTCAACTGCTTATGCGTGATAATACCTTGACGGAAAACCAAAAACACTTCATCCACATCATGCAAAAAAGCGGGGAATATTTACTAACGCTAGTTAATGATGTGTTGGATTTATCCAAAATTGAAGCGGGTAAATTAGAACTGATACCGACAGATTTTTGTCTTACAGACTTTATTAATGAAATTGTTATGCTATTTTCACAACATTTACAGCAAAAAGGCATTAATTTTGTCTATCAACAAATTCCACCACCAACCTCATTACCCACTGATAAACAAGGAACATATCCCATGCTTGTCCATGCGGATGAAACCCGTTTGCGTCAAGTTTTGCTCAATTTACTCAGCAATGCGACAAAATTCACGTTTGAAGGCTATGTCTCATTTAAAACGATTTATCATGACAATAACATCCGCTTTGAAGTAGAAGACACAGGCATCGGTATTCCAAGAGACAAACTAGAATCCATTTTTA
Source organism: Beggiatoa leptomitoformis (assembly GCF_001305575.3). Taxonomy (NCBI): domain Bacteria; kingdom Pseudomonadati; phylum Pseudomonadota; class Gammaproteobacteria; order Thiotrichales; family Thiotrichaceae; genus Beggiatoa; species Beggiatoa leptomitoformis. The sequence continues at coordinate 598,822 of NZ_CP012373.2, read as the reverse complement.
TGCCGTTTGAACAAGTTCGTAATGCACAAACGAATAATATAGAAGGAACAGGACTAGGACTATCTATTAGCCGTAAACTGGTTGAAATGATGGGCGGTCAATTACAAGTACAAAGCGTTGTCGGACAGGGCAGTGTATTTTGGTTTGAAATTGCACTGACGGTTAAAGAATATAAACAGATAGACAATACAGTACCCGTCATACAACAAGCTATTGGTTACACAGGTAGAAGACGCAATATACTGATTGTTGATGATACTAACAGCAACCGTGAATTTCTGGTTTGTCTTTTAAACAATTTAGGATTTAATACAGTAGAAGCCAATGACGGGCTTGAAGCCCTAACCAGTGTACAAGCCCACTCGTTTGATATTATGTTGATAGACCTAAAAATGCCTTATTTAGATGGTGAAAGCTGTGTGCGCCAACTACGACGACAAAAAAATAATGCAGGATTAATTATTATCGGTCTTTCCGCAACGGTATTCACAGATACCCGTGAAAACTTTATGGCGGCTGGTTGTAACGACTTTTTAGAAAAACCCATTAACGTGAATAAATTATTAGAAAAAATCCAATTTTACACACAAGTTGACTGGATTTATGACCAAACACATACCGATAAAATTGTTTCGCATTATTACAAAGAAACCGCGACACACTTATTACCACTAGCCGACTTGGATGAATTGTGGCGACTAGCCAGTATTGGAAAAGTAAAAGGTTTTTTAGAGAAAGCCGAACAATTAGCAACAACTTACACAGATGCTAGTGCTTTTCTAACACATTTAACGGCCCTTGCGCGTAACTTTGAACTGGAACAACTTAAGTATTTATTAGAAGAAATACGCAATAAGCACAAAGAAGAGAAAAACGGATAGCACTGCTAAAACGTGAACGCACTCATTCAGTCATCCTCTTTTACACCACCATCAATGCACTCTACATTTTACACAAATTTTATATTGCATTACAAACAGATAGCATCAATTCAAAGGATGCTATCTGTATTACTTTTATAAAGCGTCTATCAACCACTGTTTAGCCAATTTTTTCAAAAACCATTCTCGCACCCTTAAAAAATTTTCTTAATGCCTAACTTTCACTCTCAAATGAAATAGTGTTTAATGACGTTTTACCGTGATGTTTCAGGAGATAATTAAAAACAAATTATGGCTCTCATTGTACAAAAATATGGCGGCACGTCGGTTGGTTCAATTGAACGCATCCAACATGTTGCTGATAAAGTGATTGCAGCCCGTCAACAGGGACATGATATTGTCGTTGTAGTCTCTGCGATGAGTGGCGAAACTAATCGTTTAGTCGCTTTAGCAAAAGGCATCAGCGACCCGCCTAAACCCCGTGAATATGACGCATTATTAGCAACAGGTGAACAAGTCACGATAGGCTTGTTAGCCATTGCACTAGAAGCGAAAGGCTGTCCTGCTCGTTCTTACACAGGCGGACAAGTGCGAATTTTAACCGATAACGCCTTTACCAAAGCCCGCATTTTAGAAATTGACGACCAAACCATGCGCCGCGACTTAGCACAAGGAACTGTTGTTGTAGTTGCTGGGTTTCAAGGAGTAGATGCAGACGGTAATATTACAACGCTAGGACGGGGTGGTTCAGACACAACAGCCGTCGCATTAGCCGCTGCCTTAAAAGCGGATGAATGCCAGATTTATACGGATGTGGATGGGGTTTATACCACCGACCCACGTGTTGTACCCACTGCACGGCGGTTGGATAAAATTAGCTTTGAAGAAATGTTGGAAATGGCAAGTTCAGGCTCGAAAGTGTTACAAATTCGGTCTGTTGAATTTGCAGGTAAATACAACGTTCCGCTTCGAGTCTTATCGTCATTTGAGGAAAACAGTAAAGGTACGTTAATCGCGCCAGAGGATGCTTCAATGGAACAAGTTTTAATTTCAGGTATCGCTTTTAACCGTGATGAAGCCAAACTAACCATTTTAGGCGTGCCAGACAAACCGGGCATTGCTTATCAAGTGTTAGGCGGTATTGCTGAGGCGAACATTGAAGTCGATATGATAGTGCAAAATATTCGCACGGGTAGCGATACAACAGATTTAACGTTTACTGTTCATCGTAATGACTACAAAAAAGCCTTTGGTATTCTGCAAGATATTGCCAAACAACTCCAAGCGCAAGACGTTCAAGGTGATGATAAAATCGCCAAAATCGCACTGGTTGGAATTGGGATGCGTTCTCATGCAGGGGTTGCTAGCCAAATGTTTAAGACGCTTGCCGAAGAGCGGATTAATATTCAACTGATTTCCACCTCAGAAATTAAAATTTCTGTCGTGATTGACGAAAAATATTTAGAATTAGCGGTACGTGTTTTACATCAGGCATTTGATTTAGAAAAAATTCCTACATTGTAGGCATCTCGTGCGTTATTTTTATAAAAGATAACGCACGGTTTGTAATACCCCATTATCATAAAAAGATGGCTATACTAAACATCGATAAGTCACACTCAAAGTGTTACTTAACTATATCTATAAGTAATCACTTGTATAATAATGATAAAGCAATAACAATAATTAGGTAACACGAAGGAAGGAGAGGTTACAGGAATGTAGGATGTAACCTGACACCGTATGGAATAGCTTGGAACAGGAGAAAATCTATGCTGATTTTGACAAGGCGTGTTGGGGAATCACTGATGATAGGGGATAATGTCACAGTGACGGTGTTAGGTGTGAAAGGCAATCAGGTACGCATTGGCGTTAATGCTCCCAAAGAAGTCGCCGTTCACCGCGAGGAGATTTATCAACGCATTCAACAAGAGAAAGCGAACACTGACGATTCGCATTAACGCATCATTAGCGTGATGTGTTGTGTTTTTCCCATCAGCTCATCACGTTATTCTTAATGGTATTGCTAAACGACGTGCTTTGCGCTTTTGCCATGCGCGGACAACATAATAACGCCATAACCCTTGCGTGATGACATATCCTAACAGTGCAAATAGACAGGATAATATCAACGAACCAAGATACAAGGGTATCCAAATATTATCTAGTGCATCAATGAACCAGTCCATTGACATTTCAAACGTTTCATATTCAGTTGCCCCGCCTAACAAATAATTCCCCAAACGATAAGCAAAATAAAAAACAGGTGGCATTGTTAAAGGATTAGTAATCCATACCAGACTAACCGCCAATGGTAAATTAACGCGAAACCAAACGGCGAAGATTGCAGCAGGTAACATCTGTAAAGGCATGGGAATAAAAGCAGCGAATAATCCTACTGCCATACCGCCTGACAAAGAATGGCGGTTTAAATGCCACAAATTTCCATCCTGTAACCATGTTCCCAAAAATTGTAATTTTGGATTTGTTCTCACATGATGCGCTTGTGGTAACCAACGTTTAAAAAGGTGTTTCGCCATTATTATCAGTAAACCATGTGTAAGAAAGCCTATTGCAAGCCCATGTAACTCGCGTTAAGAGCCTGCATTCTGATTAGCACTACTCGCTGCTAGTGCTGGTGGTGGGTTTGCTAGCTGCTGAGGGTGTGTTGCTATCAGTCTTTTTTTTATCCCCTTTAAAGTCTGTTACATACCAACCTGTTCCCTTTAATTGAAAACCAGACGCAGAAATTAATTTAACCAAGGTTTTCTGATGACAAGCAGGACAGACTTCTAAAGGGGATTCACTCATTTTTTGCAAAACTTCTAACTCATGACTGCAACTGTCACAACGATATTCATAAATAGGCATTTTTCTTCTCCGACATCAACAAACAATACAGTGAACGCATTTCATAAATCGTTCTATAAAATAGGTTTGAATATTAAAAATACAAGTTTTATGCCTGATTTTGGCATGTTTAATTAAATTTTACGGATATTTACAGAAATATACAAATTTATACCTTATCATTTGTGTTGCAACGTTTCATCGCATCAAATCAAGAAAGATAAAAATATTGTGGTAGTGCTAAAAAACAAATAAAGGATAAATACAATTTTTGTCTAAATCAGAACTGTTAGCGTTGAGCAGGATAAAAAACAACGGTATTGATAATTCTGTTAATTCTGAGAATTCTGATTCGGACAGCTTCGCATTAAGAAAAAGACTTATCCTTATCGCTTTAACATGGCTGGAACTTTTTCAGTTTACATTTTTTCTTTTGGTTTTAGGGCGTGTCATCAAATAGTAAAAAATGTTATATTATAATCATATACCCAGATATCGCCAAGGATAAAACAATGAGTCGTCGCTATGCCTTAACCGATGAACAATGGTCAAAACTAGAACCGCTACTCCCTGGGCGTAAAGGACATGTCGGGATGACGGCTAAAGATAACCGCTTGTTTATTGATGCTGTTCTATTCCGTTATCGCAGTGGCATTCCTTGGCGCGACCTCCCCGAACGCTTTGGTGATTTCCGTGTCGTCCATACCCGCTTCAGTCGTTGGTCTAAGAAAGGTGTCTGGGAACGTGTTTTCAAGATACTAAGTGCCGATGCCGATAATGAATATGCCATGATAGACAGCACAATAGTTAGAGCGCATCAACATAGTAGTGGTGGTGGCGCAGATGAAGCCATTGGACGTAGCGCAGGGGGTTTAAGTACCAAGATTAACTCCGTTGTTGACGCACTGGGCAATCCGACCCTTTTTTTTTGACTGCGGGACAGGCAAGCGACCTTGAGGGGGCTGATGCTCTTATTCCTCAGATAAAGGCAAACGCTTTATTGGCTGATAAGGCTTATGATGCAGATGAACGGGTTAGAGATGTTTTAAAACAGCAAGGCATAGAACCTGTGATTCCGTTCAGGAAAAATCGTTTAAATCCACCTTATTATGATAAAGTCCTTTATAAGGCACGTTATTTAATCGAGCATTTCTTTGGTAAATTAAAGCAATACCGCGCTATAGCTACACGATATGATAAACGCGCTAGGAATTTCTTAAGTGGGGTTTATTTGGCTTCTACCTTGATTCTTTTAGCTTGAACCTTTAACCCTTCTTATTTGATGACAGGCTCTATTGATAGCGACCAAATTATCCTGTTTTTTAGGATTAAACCATTTTAAAATCAGTAATTCTTATTTGCCCGTTGGTTAGGAGTTTTAGTAATGTATTATCCTATTACTGTTATTTTACTGCTTGTTCCTATTGCATTTTTAACCACTTGTTCACCGCCTAATGGCGATAAGCAAGTTAAGGCTGTCGAGACGAATGCGTCGGTTGTTCAACAGGCAACGTCTCAAACAACCGTTTCACATGTCAATCGGATGCAGAAAAATATCAATATTAAACAACTTGATATTGTGACATTAGACACTTATCCCATGCGAGTTAATGCGATTGCTCAGATTGAATTACCGAACAATTGTTTACTTGTCAGTGATATTACAGAAGAAATACAGAATGATACATTTAACCTAACCTTACTGCCTACCCCGCAAAATGGGGTTAATTGTCAAGAACAACCACAACTCATTGAACAAATTATCTCCCTAAATATACAAGGGCTTAAATCGGGTGTTTATACGGTTAACCTCAATGAAGCTTCAGCGGAATTTATATTAATGGTGGATAGTGTTTTATAAAAAGCTAATCATTTAATGATGTTGAATAAGTATAGCGAGTGCTTTTATGGTAAAGTTCAGTCAATTTTTATCCCTTTAGCATTATCTGCGCTTGAGAATTCTGATTTAGACTATCCTTTCACTTAACTCAAAATAAACTTTATTATGCAATCAGTTGATACTTTAATTTATGCCGGTTGGGTGATTCCCGTTGAGCCTGAAGGCGTGGTCTATGAACAATACGCTATCGCTATTGATGATGGCAAAATTGTGGAAATTTTACCCAATGAAGAAGCAACCAGCCGATATTTGGGGCGCGTCACGCATCGTTTAGCAACGCATGTGGTCATACCGGGCTTGATTAACGCACATACCCATGCAGCAATGACTTTACTGCGTGGATTTGCTGATGATTTACCCTTGCACGAATGGCTAACAACACGAATTTGGCCGGCTGAAAGAGCCTTTATGAGTCCTGAATTTGTTGCTGATGGTACGCGACTTGCGATTGCAGAAATGTTACGCGGTGGGGTGACATGCTTCAACGATATGTATTTTCTGCCAGAAGTAGCAGGCGATGTGGTAAACGAAGCAGGAATAAGGGCAACACTGGGCTTAATTTTATTAGATTTTCCAACCATACAAGCGCAAACACCTGATGAATATTTGCAAAAAGGGCATGAAGTACACGCCATTTATAAAAACCATCACTTGATTCGCACCGCCATTGCTCCGCACGCGCCTTATACCGTCTCAGATACACCCATGCAGCAAGGGGCGGAAATGGCGGATTCATTGAATATTCCTATTCATATCCATGTACATGAAACAAAAGATGAAGTTGACCAAGCCTTTATCAATCATAAAGAGCGTCCATTAGCCCGATTAGCACGTTTAGGCGTGGTTTCTTCACGGCTAGTAGCCGTTCATGCAACACAATTGACTGATGAAGAAATTAATTTGTTAGCAGAGCATCAGGCTACTGTCGTTCATTGTCCCGAGTCAAATATGAAGCTGGCAAGTGGTTTTTGTCCCGTGCAAAAATTATTAAATGCGGGTGTTAATGTTGCCTTAGGCACTGATGGTACAGCGAGTAATGATGATTTGGACATGTTGGGCGAAATGCGGACAGCCGCATTATTAGCAAAAGCGGTTAGCCATGATGCACGTAGTGTTTCAGCAGCCCAAGCCTTAACCATGGCAACCTTGAACGGCGCAAAAGCGTTAGGAATTGAGGAAATAACAGGGTCGTTAGTGGTGGGTAAATCGGCGGATTTGGTTGCTATTAATATGAGCGAACTAGAAACCCAACCTATTTATAATGCCTTGTCTCACTTGGTTTATACCGTTAGTCGGGATAAAGTAACGGATGTGTGGGTTGCAGGTCGGCAATTATTAAAATCGCGTGTGCTAATTTCTTTAAATGTTCATGATATTCAGGTAAAAACGCATGAATGGCATGAAAAAATTGCTTTGTTTGCACAACAAATGGAATAAGTACGCATTTATCGATGATTAATAACGGATAATATCATCAAAAATGGTGGCATCCGTTTTAGATAAATCTATTTATTTGTCATACCCATCCCCGCGAATCCAGACAAATCGTCCAATTGCAACCAGTCCACCAATACAAACCAATAATACTGCGATAAAGGGAATATAGTTTTCTAAAATATCAGCCATTTTTTGCGTTAGGTTAATAGCTGCCCCCGCTTGCGCACTCGTATCGGCAATATGATGGAGAACTTGTAAAGGGACATAATAGATAAACCCTGCCATTAAAAGATAACCAATGAGTGGAAGAAGCGCGTACAGCAGATGATTACGCTGTTTAATCAAGCGAATACGTCGGTCAAACGTATTCAGTTCTGCATCGTGCATATCTCGCTGTTTAGGCTCTTTTAAAATAGCATAGGCTTGCGTGATTTCTGCCGCTTTTGCTTGCGCGGCGCGTTTAATTTGGTCGGGACTCGCATCACGCGGCACACCGAGTATTTGATAGTAGTTTTTTATCATTATGTGAGGGGGGATTTATTAATCAATCAACGTCCTAAGTTTACGGGAAATCATTTTAATCAAAAAGATACGTATATAGCGAACGGTCATTTCACCCAACCATAACATAAACACAATACTTGCAATGAATGAAACAGAAGCGATGCCGAGATTAAAACCAACCCAAAAAGGATGGCTGACGTGTTTGTTGTACAGTAAAAGCCAGACGAGCAAATCATGATAATGTGTCGTAAAAACAGCTAGCCATGTTACACCACCTAATAAATTTCCCAAAATGACCAGTAACCGCTTGCTAGTCGTTTGATAAATATTTAGCTGCTGTAAAAATGCAGCCACTGATTGCGTATGGCGTTCTGCATAATTATCTAATAAGGCTATCCATTCAGGATTTTGCGGATAAGCTTCGGGGGATGGAACAATACACAGTACATCACCATCAAGATGAATGATTGTCCGAAAAGACCCTGAGTAGTTTTGCCCCTGTATTCCTTTTGATATAAAAGGGGTTTCTACCACAACCACACTTTCTTTTATAAACCCGCGCAGTGTATCCAGCAACTGATTTTTCATTTGAGTATTTTACTAACCAAACCGCCCGCAAATTCCCCAACCGTTTTTACGAGATTTGACCAAAATTGAACGGAGGTCAAAATTGACTCGTTATGTAATTTCAAAATCGTTGGATTGGGATGTTGAATCAGATATTCAGAAATACGTGTTGTTATATCCCCTTCAACCTGAATAACTGTTTGTAAAACAATTCGCTCTGTACCAATTTCCCAGATTTTACGAATAAAACTAATTTGTGAAGGTGATAAATCTAAATCTGCCAATGTGTCATCCTGCATCCGCTGACGTTCAATATCATTATTCCAAATATTGGTTTTTTCACGAAAATCGGAGTCTGTCCGTGCCATTTCTTTAATTTTATCTAAATCAATGTTTTCCTCTGCTTTATGCGCGAGACTAATAAACATGGACACTAACTGTTCTGATTGGATTTTAATTCGGTTGAGAATGGTTAAATTCTCTTTTAAGGGTTGTATTTGTTCAACAGGCTGGTTTTTAAGTCGCTCTAATTCTAACTCAACCAGTTGTCCCGCCCGTTTTGCTCGCTCGCGCAATTCTAAAAATGCCATAATGCCTGCGCAACTCCACTCGCTCAGTTCAGGAACGGGAGAATAGCCAAAATCGCGCATTGTACTATTGTAATCATACGCAATTTCCCATAAGGCCTCGCGGCGAGAATTAGGCAACTTACACCCTAACATGTTGGTTTTAACGATAGTATTAATTTCTAATGTTAAAACGTTTTGTGCTAGGGTTTTAAACGAAAATTTTTCTGCCATTACAATGCCTCTCCTGCTGGCAGATTAGCCTACTGCACTTTCTTTATTGTCAGCGTGCAGTGCGGGTGTTTCATCTTGTTGACGAGCAAGGGTTGCGATTAATCCAACTAACTCTTTTAGTGCGCGAATATTGCCCTGAATAATATCCTGTCCTTTTAATTCCCGTTCGCAGTGAAACTGCATTACTTCGTTTAAGGGTGCGATTAAAAAATCATCGTGCATGATGGTTGTAATATCACCTCCTAATAAATCGATTTGTGACACGATGGAACGGGCGTTCTCTTCTGCATGAATCCGTCCATCAACTTCTGTATAAGTGCCAACAACGGTGCGAATTTTTAACGTTACTAAGTTTTCCAAAGCGTCACTGATTGTTTTTAAATCCATTGCTTACTCCTAATATTATTAGTAAAAATGCTATCACAAACAATCTTTGTCTTTTTTTTAAAACACATTGATTCACTGAAAATTCTATTTTATACAAACATCCATTGAATATATAGCTAACGTGCCTCACAATCACAGACTGAGGAAAATATTTTGTTGCATACCTAGCGAGTTGTGGTAAGAAGTTGTATCATTTTCGCACAGTTTATGTTTAAGGCTATCCCGTCTTGTGTTACCTTACCTCATAAAAGAATTGTTTGTTATATTTTTCTTTCCTACCTTGCTACTTGACCTCACATGGGAAAACTCACTATGTTATTAGAAAATCACTTGAAAAGTCTTGCTGTTGTTTGTGGACTTTCATTAGCGTTTTTAGGCGGTTGTTCTTCAACTAAGGAAGCTGATGTTCCTCCAGCACCTGCCAAAACCGAAATTCCTGCGCCCGTTGCTGAAACACCTGCACCCGTTGTTGAACAACCCAGTATGCCACCTGTTGTTGAAGAGCCTGCACCTGTTGAAACTGTGTCTGAAACACACACAGTTGTTAAAGGTGATACCGTTTATAGCATTGCTAAACGTTATGGTCGTACAGTCACTGAAGTAGCGCGTTGGAACGGTATTAAATCTCCGTACACAATTAAGATTGGTCAAACATTGAAAGTTGCGCCCTAGTTTTAACTTAGGGTTATAAATATAAAGGTCGATTTCCTCATAAGGGAGTCGACCTTTACTTTTTTTAGAATATGTTTTGTAAGGCTTCTTTTTCTTAAAAAGCGATGTCGTAAAATCTCTTGATGATAAGCTGTTCTAACCCGATTGTTTTTAAAAGGTGTTTAATACGCATACTCGCATCGCCCATGCCATACAATGAAGAAATTGATGGCAGTTTTTGTTGAAAATCAGGGGAAATGGCTTGCATGATGGCCGTTTGAATTGCCTGTTTATCTGTCGCGCAATCAATAATAGATTCTGCTTTCAGTCGCCCTTGTTGCCGTTCGCCAATATTGACTGTCGCTTTATGTAATGCAGGGGCTTCTATTAAACCACTAGATGAATTACCTATAATCACATCCACTTGTTTCATTGTACTCAAATATTTTAATTGTCCTAATGAGGGACTAAGATAAACCCGTGAATGATTATTTTGTGCATAATTTTCTAATAGTTGGTTAATTTCCCGTCCGCCTTGGTCTGCATTTGCTTTAGTGATAATAATTTTTGCATCAGGAAAACTATCCAATGCCTCTAATAATGCACAAACCGCTGGTGTAGGATTTTGTTGGCTCAGTGTTATCGGATGATAAGTGACTAAAAAATTAAGTGTTCCCAATGCAAAACCCAGTTCTGTTTCTAAAGAAGCTTTATCTAACAAGGATAAGTGTTTGATATTATCAACGGCTAATGCGCCAACATTAAACACTCGTTCAGGTTGCTCGCCCAATTGTATGACACGTTGACGATAAACCTCTGCTGCAACAAAATGCAATTGAGCCATTTTAGTAATACTATGGCGTATCGCCTCATCAATCGCGCCTTCAGTAAGCTCACCACCATGCAAATGTGCTAAGGGAATGTTTAACGTCATTGCCGTTTGGGCTACAGCAAATATTTCAAACCTATCGCCTAGTATGACAATAATATCCGGTCGTAAGCGTTCTAAAACATCGGCTAACCCAATGATACCTAAGCCAATCGCCTTAGCAACCCCTACTTTTGTATCACTGGATAGCAACATCTCTACTTTTGCATCAATGTAAAAGCCATCATTTTCAATCTGTTTGTAGGTGAGTCCAAACTCTGGTGCAAGGTGCATTCCTGTTACAATGATTTGCAAGTTAATATCAGGGTCTGCTTGTAAGGATTTTAACAACCAATATAACAAGCCATATTCCGCACGACTGCCTGTTGCAACGGCAATATTACGTTTGGATATGTGTTGTTTATTATAATTCCCCATTTGCCCCTGCCTGCATGATATTCATTAAGTCATCCCGAACTTTTTGCGCTTTAGTTAATAATTCAGGAGAAAGTTTAGAAAAACTCATTAATAAATCCAAATTCATCATAATTAGCCACGCTTTACCATTATCATCCTCAATCGCAGCAATTCGACAAGGCATGTAAGCGACAAAACCGATGTTAAAGTCGAGCATGTCGTGGGCAACATCAATATTGCAGAATTGAAAAATTTCTACTCGGCGTACTTTTTTATAACCTTGTGCTTCAAATTCTTTCCACATGGGCTGATGAGCAACCAGTTTCATATTGAGTGAATTCGCACGTAATTTCATTGATTCTATAGCTGCATTCATATCTACACCATCAGCCAGTGGCATTTTGACAATGGTTTGTTCCAATGTCATGGCGGGCATGGTTGTAGGTGTTTGTGGTGTTTCTGTTGCAAAAACGCTTTGTGTCAAGATACAGAGAAGAATGAATAAGTAACGCATAAAAAATCCTTTAATTAATATAATGTTATTATCAACGGTGTTCTGCCAAAAAATCTTCAATTAAATGGCGAGCAATACTCATTGGTGAGGGGAGTTTGGGTAATCTTGCGGTTGCTTGAAACCATTGTGCATCTTCTAATTCATCTTGATCAAGGGTGATTTCACCACTGACATAATCAGCCGTAAACGCAATCATCAATGAATGAGGGAACGGCCATGGTTGACTACCAAAATAATGTAAATTATCAACTTGAATACCAACTTCCTCTTGTACTTCTCGAATGACAGTTTCTTCTAAGGTTTCGCCTGCTTCAACAAAGCCTGCTTGCACGCTGTACATGTCGGGCGCGAAGTGAGCAGAGCGGGAAAGTAAGATTTCATCACCCCGTGTAATGCGCATAATCACCGCTGGGGAAATACGCGGATAGCTAACCAGTGCGCAACTCGGACAGCGTTTCGCGCGTTCTGTCGGTAAGGCTTGCATAGCATGTCCACAACGTCCGCAAAATTGATGGTCTCTGTCCCATTGTAAGATTTGAATCGCACGTCCTGCGAGGGTAAATAAATCGTGGCTTAGTTCTAGGGTTAACGCACGTAAACTAATAAAGTTAAATCCAGTGGGCGGATTGCCTTGTTCAACAGTTTCTACGCTATAACAAGGATGTTTTCCCCAAGTACCTAAAAAATGTTGGCGAATCATGGGCAAGCCTGATTCAGAAAAGGTTTGCCAACGTGGAACGCGAATATCTTGATCTTGTTCTAATACCAATAAGCGGTCACGGCGAAAAACAAACCAAAGTGCAACGGTTTGCTGTTCAGGTGGGGTTACACTTGGGGTAAAAAGTTGATTTTTCATAGCCAAATATCCTTAGCGTTTACGTTCTTGCGCCCATGCAATACTACGTGGAAAAAACATGCGGTCATGTTTGTGTTGAATAAATTGATATAACTGCGCAGGACGATTTGAACCTGTCCGCATTCTACCTTTAATCGGTTTGACGATGCCCGCTCTGTCCACCCGCTGACGAAAAGAACTTTTATTTAATTTTTCTTGCATAATAATTTCATAAACCCGTTGCAATTCACTTAAGGTAAATTCTTTGGGCAATAAATGGACAGCAATATCGGTGTAATCCAATTTTGAACGTAAACGGGTTATCGCATCGTGTAAAATATCTTCGTGGTCAAAGGCTAAGGGGATATCTACACGATGTCCAGTGATAGTATGCCATTGTGCCGCCATTGCATCTGTGCCTGCACGTAAACTAACCTCGTTAATGGCAACTAACGCGAAATAAGTAACACTCACCGTCCAACCGCGTGGGTCACGATTACGTCCACCATAGGTATGTAATTGTTCTAAATATTGTCGTTGCGCCCCTAATTGCGGATTAACCCCGGTTTCTTCAGCTAATTCGCGTAATGCCGCCGTTTCTAAACTTTCATCTTGTTCAACACGCAAAGCTCCCCCCGGTAACGCCCAGCAATCTTTATACGGCGCAATCCCTCGTTTTATCAATAATACTTTTAATGTGTTGTCTTCCACTGTAAAAATAGCAATATCTACCATCACAGTTGGTTTTTTATAGCTTTCTAAGGTGTCGTAACTTTCATCAGTATTCACAATAGGATTTTGCATAAGACTCGTTATTAGGTTAAATAAGGCGATAAAAGGGCTATTGTTTAGGTTGCTTAACGATTTGACTGTGTACTGTTCCGTCCTTAAATTCTAGCCAGACATCTGTTGTCTGCTCGGCTTGTGTTTTCTGCGTCACTATCGTTTGTTTTGCATCCCGCACTAATACATAACCACGTTGTAGAATTTTTTTAGGGTCGCCAAGTAAGACTTGTTCCATCCATTGTTTGGTTATAGTGCGTGCTTGTTGTAATTGTTGTTGACTTGCCCGCTTTACATCTTGCCATAAGTAATTTGTTTGTTGATGCTGTCTATTCAACGCATTGAGGGCGTATTCTCTCACCTGTGTGTAGGCTTGTTGATTGCGCAATTGCGCACGATTAAGAATTGCGCGGGATTCTCTGAGTATGGTTTGCCAATCCTGTTGCGCCTGATGCGCATTTTGCGTCATGGTGGTGAGTATCTGTGCAATGGTTAAGCTTGGGGTGTGACACACTTGATTAGCAATCTCATCTAATAAGGTTTTATCCCGTTCGTGTCCAATTCCAATAATAACGGGTAACGGCGCGGTGCAAATGGCTTTTGCAATTGCATACTCGTTTAATTGGAGTAAATCCGCTGTCGCACCGCCACCGCGTAATATCACCAATGCGTCAAACGGTTTTTTTAAATGCGCTTTAGCAACATCAGCAATCGCATCAGGAATTTCTTGCTGTGCATTTTTCCCTTGAAAACTCGCACTATAGTACTGAAACGTGCATAACCCCAATGCGGTTAATTTATCCGCCTGACTGCGAAAATCACCTAAGCCTGCCGCCTGTGGCGGTGCAATGACGGCAATATGAGAAAATTCTGTTGCATGAGCAAGCTGTTTATTTTGATTAAAAATGCCTTCTTGCGTCAATTGCGCCCGAATTCGCTGTAATTTTGCCGCCATTTCACCCACTGTAAATCGCGGGTCTATCTCTATAATATTTAATGATAAACCATAAACAGGATGCAACTCGACCGTTGCTTGTAATAACACGTTAATGCCCGCAGCAAATGCTAATCCTGTTTGTTGTTCAAAGCGGGTTAATAAAATATCTGCTCGCTCACGCCATAAACTTGCGCGGACTTTAGCAATTTCTCGTCCTTCTGCATCATGGTCAGACAACTCCATATAAACGTGTTGGCGACGATGTACCGCGACAACTTCAGCCCGTAACCAATAGGCTTGCGTATGCGTTTGCTCAATTGTTTTACGGAGTTGACACAATAATTCATATAAAGTAACTCCTGTTGCAGGCACAATATCGTTATTTTGTGACAATTCAGCAAATAAATCAGCAACCTGTTCCGCAGGTAACCAACGGCGAAAAGGTTCTATTTCTATTCCAACAGGAATAAACCATTTTTTCAAATCCCCATCAAAACGCGCACCCAATTGTTTGACGGCTTCTTTTTCAGAAAAAGGACAATTTAAATAAATAGGCTGTTCACAACGCATTATTTTCAGTTATTGTAAAAGGGTAGAATGGCGATACAGCTTACACAATAGACACTATCTACTAAACCACAAGGAGATTTTGCAAATATGCCTATGCAACTGCGTTTTTTTTTATTTTTTACTGGGTTACTAACAGCATTAACTGTTTTTGCCGATGATACAGCTAATGTTGCCGCCAACACCGCGCAACTGATGCGAATTGGCTATTTAGAACAAACAACTGATGCGCGTTATAGTACACGCCACACGGAAGAGCAATTACAATTTCAACCATGGGGTCGTCCGTATGCGGGTGCTGTCGTTGCAGTTAAAGACAGTCGTTTTCCCTTACAAGCCATTAATATTCGTCTCGTATTAGAAAAAGCCAGTGGTAGTGATATTGAAGAACTCATGACGGCACTTAATCAACAGTACGATACAGGGATTCGTTTTTTCTTGCTGGACTTGCCTAGTGATACCTTGGCACAACTTGGTCAACGGACAAAAGATAAAAATATTTTACTATTTAATATCAGTGCATTAAACATGAATTTGCGTAACGAAGATTGTCAAGCACATGTATTGCACATAGCCCCCAGTTGGGAAATGTTGACGGATGCGTTAGCACAATATTTAATTTCCCGTAAATGGCGGAATATTTTAGAGTTAAAAGGCACAAATCCTGATGATTTACAATTGCATGATGCCTTTACTCGTTCAGCTAAACGTTTTGGTTTAAAAATTGTAGAAGTCCGTGATTATATGTTAGGACGTGACCCCCGCGACCGTGAACAAAATAATGTCGCGCTACTCACCTCTAATGTTGACTATGATGCCTTATTCATTGCGGATGGCACTGGCGATTTTGCTCGTTCAGTCCCTTATCAGACCCAAACACCGCGTTTAGTTGTTGGGGCAGCGGGTCTAGTCCCTAATTGGTGGCATTGGTCATGGGAACGTAATGGCGCGCCCCAAGTCAATGGTCGTTTTTTAAAAGAAGCGCAACGACATGGCACAGGTTATGACTGGTCAGCATGGATAAGTATTAAAATCATTGCTGAAGCCGTCTTGCGGAAAACGACAACCGATTTTGTCACCCTACGTGATTATATTCGCGGTGATGAAATTATGATTGACAGTGTCAAAGGTGGACGCTCTAGTTTTCGCAAGTGGAACAATCAGCTACGCCAAGCAATCTTTTTAACCGCAGATAACTGGGTTGTTACCACTGCCCCTTTATCTGGATTTATGCACCCAACAAATAATTTAGATATGCTGGGTTTTGACGAAAAAGAAAATCGCTGCCACTTTTAAGCAAATAAGCCCATTTATGAGCTGGTCATGTTGCATGGACTAGAATTGACAGGATTGATTTATTATTACGCCAATATACTGTTAATTATATTAATTTTAGATATTGTGCTTTAGTGCAAATTTTCTCTTGAAATTTTTATAATCACCCTTATCTTTTTAGCAAACAATTCATTAAGTGCTTTTTAACCAAACAGGAGAATCATGATGAAAATTGCACGCTATGAACCTTGGGGTGGTTTAAATCAACTGATGAAAGACCTCGAACAATACTATGGGCGATCTGTTCCTAATAGTGATGAGGATACCACTGTTGCAACAAGTGCATGGGTACCTGCCGTTGATATCAAGGAAGAAGAAAAGGCGTTTGTTATTCACGCAGACATTCCGGGTGTTGACCCACAAAACATCGAAATTACGATGGAAAATGGTGTTTTAACTATTAAGGGTGAGCGTTCCGCAGAAACAACAGATGAACGCAAGTATTACAAGCGGATAGAACGCATACGGGGTACTTTTTATCGGCGATTTGGTTTGCCTGATACGGCAGATGCAGAGAAAATCAGCGCAGTGGGTAAACATGGGGTGTTAGAAATTACCATTCCTAAACGGGAGATTGCCCAACCACGCAAGATTAATGTTAATATCAGTTAAGGCTGTATAAATAACAAAACCCCATGGCGCGTTAAACGTGTTGTGGGGTTTTTGTCATTGGTGCTTGTGATGCTAGAGGTGCATAATTTATGGAATATAAAGATTATTATCAAACATTAGGGGTATCGCGTACTGCCAGTGCAGAAGATATTAAAAAGGCTTATCGTCGTTTGGTACGTAAATATCACCCTGATGTTAGTAAAGAAAAAGATGCTGAACAAAAAATTAAGGAAATTAATGAAGCACATGAAGTATTGCAAGATGCTGACAAACGAGCTGCCTATGACCAGTTAGGTGCGCAATGGAAAGCAGGGCAAGAATTTAATCCACCACCTGATTGGAATTTTACAGGTGGGTTTGGGGGAAATAGTAGTACTGTTGATTTTGGTGATTTTTTTGAAAATATTTTTAATACCCGCAATGCGAAACGCGGCCGTACACAAAGTCATTTTCGTATGCAGGGGGAAGACCAGCACGCGCAATTGTCTATCACCCTAGAAGAAGCTTATCAGGGAACGACACGTTCTGTGCAAATTCAAATACCTGAAATGGATGCACAAGGACATACACAAAATAAAACACGCACTTTAAACGTTAAAGTGCCTGTAGGCATAAGTTCGGGGCAAAAAATTCGTTTAGCAGGACAAGGTTCTGCGGGCATGGGTGGTGGAACAAATGGCGATTTGTATTTAGAAATCAATTTACAACCCCATGCTATTTATCGAGTTGAAGGACATGATATTTATCTTACGTTACCCATCACACCATGGGAAGCGGCTTTAGGGGCAACGGTTGCCGTGCCTACATTGGGGGGGAATGTTGATCTAAAAATCCCGATGGATTCTCAATCAGGGCAAAAATTGCGCTTGCGTGGGAGAGGGTTAGCAGGTAAACCAGCAGGTGACCAATATGTTGTATTACAAATTGTTACACCACGCGCAGAAACGGAGCAAGCACGCCAGTTTTATCAAAAAATGGCAGAAACGTTTCCTTTTGACCCCAGAAAAGACTTATTAGGTGCGTAAATGTAAAATCCAAAGCGCAGGCTTTGGATTTTATTATGTTGTCTTTCAACAAAAAGCTTGTTGAGTTTCAGCAGCCATGGTTAATGTTTGCGTTTGTGGCTGTCGTCCTCTTCGTAATATTCGACTTCAAAATCATCATCGTCATCGTCAAAATCCTCTTCAAGTTCAGGTTCTTCTGCTTCTTGTTCAATCCACGAGGATAATTCATCCATCACATCTATGACGATTTGTTCTATCTCGGGAAATTCGTCTTCATCATCCCAATCAAAACAACCATCAGAAAGTAACCAGAGTAATTGTAATTCGGTGATGGTGAGTGTTTGCACCATTTGGCGGCAAACATCGGTGATTAAGCTACTAAAATGCACCGCATCTTCACGCTGTACTTCTTGAGTAAATGCCTCCCATACATTGTCATAAGCACTGCCAACATCCTGTAACTGTTTGGTTGGAATGGCTTTAAGTACGTCAACGGCTTGTCTGACTAATTCAAGATATTTTTCCTGAATAATTTGTCTGGTTCTGTGTTCAAACATAACTTTCTCCGTTAGGTTGTTAGCCAGTGATGCAATAACGTAGGGGATAGCACAATAAACATATCTTGTCTAACAACTTACACTGTCCTGACTTTGAAAAACGGCAATTATTGCCTATTTACATCTCTATATTCTACGCATATTCCATGCTTTACACACCCATTATAAAGTGAATCTGGAAAACGGGCGCAAAAAATGCTTGACAGATAGTTAAGCGTGTTAGAAAGCCATTTACGTTATAGAGGAGGTTTTATCATGGATACGCTCGTTCTACACCCAACCAGTACTGCACAGTGGCATGCCTTAGTCAATGAGGCAGAATCTATGTGTCATGCACGTCTTGGTGAGGAATTAGAAAGCTATTTAGTTTTTTTATTAATGCGTTATGTGAATGCAGCCGATATCGCAAATAGTGTACTTGCGGTAGAGTATTTGCAAACAGCAGAAATGACTGGGAAATTACGCGCTGACCAACTGCGTGATGTAGGGGATAAATGTTTGCTGTATTCAGGGCTTTTTCCAGGGAGAGCGCAACGGCGACGGGTGAACATTAGCTATTATGTTGATTTAGGTGTTTCCGCCTACGGCGTTTTGGCAGATTCATTAGCTGATATGCGAGCGACACTTTACGAGGCCTTATCTGCACGTTTTGTTGCCTTAATGGATGTTTTACAAGCAACTCGTGAAGTGAATACACATAAACCCTGTTTGCAACCCCTAGATGCAATGGATTTATGGAGTGATACGAACAGCCCTCATGCCCTTGCGACGCTTGCTTTATATAGCAATGGTTTTCCTGTTAAAACAACGCAACCACAACCAGATTCTACACTTTATGCTCGATTTAAAAACAAACCACATACGCACTAATGCTGTATCGCCCACATAGTTTTTACATAATATGTGGGTTTTTTCTTGTCTATCGATTATCTATTTCCCCCATTTTTTCAACATACCCCAGTAGCACACAGCGGTATATAACTTGCACTTCTAAACTAGTCACGCTTTATTCAATAACAGTTATTGTTCAGATAACCAGTTTTAATTTAAATAAACAATAAGTTAAGTTGTATTGTTTTTATTGTGTGTTGTGAGTAATGTTGGATTTGCAACAAAAAACACCCTGTTTCGGGCTTTAATACAAACAAAGTTGACAATGATTCTCATTTAGACCTATACTTGCAAACAGGTAGAATACTCAACTTACATCTTGTAAATAGGTGCTTAATTATGTATGTCTGTTTATGTTATGGTGTTACTGATACTCACATTCGTGAAGCTGTTACAGCGCAGGGTGTTTGCAGTATGCGTCAGCTCCGCCAAACATTGGGCGTAGCAGGACAGTGTGGGCAATGTGGTAAGCACGCGCATTGTATTTTAAAAGAATGTTTACAAGAACTCCCTGATTACAAACATACAGCGCGGGATTTGCCCGTTTTACAACGTGGGTTGATATCAGAAGCTACCTTGTAGTGGAGAAGGGGGAATAATCCCCTTTGAAATGAATTGCCCGTTTTACTGTCTAACCGCCTCTGCTGGAACGAACTTTTGTTCGATTTGCTGAATGCGTTGCGATATGTCTGTTCCTAACATATTGAGTTGTTGCTCAAATACTGTTTGATACGTTGAGACGAGTGCTGTTTTTAGCTCTTCGCGTTGGTTGATAATTGCTTGCCGAATTTCCGCTTCAAATGCTGTTCTGTTGAGTGCTTCATCCAACTGAATAAACGCCTCGTCCACCAACAACCATGTTGCAATACCCGCAACGGCTCCACAAGCCACTGCCACAGGTCCTAACGGGCTACAAATAGCAGCACTGCCAATGGCTGCTGTTCCTGCGCCGCCGCCTTTTACTGCCGCCTTTGCCATCAATTTTGTCAACAATACGCTAGCTGTTTTAAATAAACTCGTTCCCGCCACTTTCGCTACCGTTTTTTTCACAACCAACGCGCCTAAGCCTTTTACAGCAACAACGCCAATGGCTGTTCCTGCTAATCCGCTCACCACTTGTTTACCAATATCAACCGAAGTAATGGCAAGATGTTTGTCTAATACACTGATTAAATTTAGATTATGCTCTGTATCATTAATAATAACGTTGGTGTTTTTCGCTTGTGGTGTCAATTCGTTTTGTGTCAGAAAGTTAGATAACGTTTGTTTTAAGCTCTCGCTGGTTTCTTGTAATTGCTGGGTCAAGTGTTGATCAAATAACTGCTGTTTTGTGTCTAACAAACTGTTTAAATGCGCTGAAGCAAAAATGGTTTCTTGCATTTTGTCCGCAAGATATTCCCCCATATCTCCCGTAACCGCGCTCAAATAACGGGAATATTCACCCGTTAAGGAATAATACCAATCGGTAAATCGTGGAATATTTTGCAATGCGGGTTCAAAGGCGTTGTCGATTTCTTGCTGAATATAAAGTTGTAAAGCGGTATTTTTTTGTTGTCGTTGAGTGTCTATTTCAGACTGTATGACAGGGGATAATTTTCCAATTTTACTAACGGGTAGCGTTTTTCCATTAATGATAGTGGTTAGCAACGGTGGTTTGTCCGCTGTTTTTTGTTCCGCCAATTGTTTACTACCGCGTATGCTCGCAAAAATAGCAAATAACCCGAGTACAATGAGAATACCGAAAAATCCTAGCCAAAAAAAATTTTTCTTTGAGAAAATGGCGGGGTTAGACATTGTTAGCTCACAGGCGGTGGTATGAGTAATATATTTTCTAATCGTTTAATAACTTCCGAATTATCAAGCGGTTTACGTAAAAAATCATCAACCCCCATATTAACCAGTTTATTCAAAATGGTTTCATCTGTCAGGGTACTCATCATGATGAGACTGATATCTTTAGTCACTGGATTTTGCTTTAACCGATTTACATAATCCGTACTATTTAATTCACAGTCGGTTAAATCACAAAAGATAAGATGTGGAACTTCTTGTTCTGCAAGTGTAAATCCCTCTTCTTTATTAGTGCTTTCTAACACCCGAATAGAAAATTGTTGTAGCAAGTTTTTTAACGTAGCCCGTTCATTGTCTATTTGGTCTATGACTAATACAGTTGGTGTAATCAGGGGTAAATTAATAAAAAAAGTAGTTCCCTTACCCAGTTCTGATTCAACCGTTAATCCGCCATTATGTGCCAACATAATATCTTGGCTAAAAGGTAAACCAAAGCCTGTTCCTTTTTCACCTGCAGTGCCTGTGGTTGAAGTTTTTTCTTCGATTTTAAAGAGTTTAGGAAGATTTTCCGCAGGAATACCAATGCCTGTATCTTGCACACCGATAGTTGAAGGACGGTCAGCGGGAACAAAAAATCGTACGATATCGCCCTTTTTACAAAACTTGATGGAGTTAGAAGCCAAGTTTTGCATCACTTCACCTAACAGTGCGATATCTGCAAATAAGCGTACATCGTCAGGCACGTCATTAACCAGTTCTACGCCTTTTTGTTTGGCAAGATAACTTAAATTATTAATGGTTTTTTCAACTTTTTGTCGCGCATTTAAAAACTTGGGTTTTGGCGTTAATTTGCCCGTTTTTAAACGGCTAATATTTAAAACATCTTCAATTAAGTGTATAGCAGATTTACCAATTTCTAATAACCGTCGTACAATATCCTGATGATCTTCATTTAAGGGGGCTTCGTCATCGGTATAAAGATATTCTAAGGCGGAAATAATACCCGCTAGTGGTGAGCGTAAATCATGCGCAACTAACGATACAAATTTATCTTTTAATTCATTTGCTTGTTCGGCTTGCTCTTTGGCTTTACGGAGTTGGGCATTTGCACCTGTTAATTCAACGGTGCGTTTTTCAACCAATTCTTCTAAGTGGTTACGGTATTGAGCTAATTCATTTTCTACTGATTTTCGTTCAGTAATATCTTGCGTTGTCCCATTCATTAAAATAGCAATCCCCTGTTCATTAAACATGATTTCACCTTGTTCATGAACAATACGGACTTTCCCATCAGGCATTAAAATTCGGTGGTCAAAACTCAGGGTATTTCCCGTTTTAACTGCGGCATCTATCTGGCTAGAAAACAAGGCGTGGTCTTCAGGATACACCTGTTTTAATAAGGATTCTATGCTGGGTTTAACGGTCGTTGCATTTTCTGTATGGGTGCTAAGTCCTAAGATGCGATAGATTTCATCTGACCAAAGCATTGTATTTTCAGCAAGATTCCATTCCCAATTACCTAAATGTGCAATGGCTTGCGCATGTGCCAAACTGGCTTGGCTTTTACCCACATTTGCCATTGCTTGGCTTGCCCGTAAGGCATAGCGCACACGATGCCCCAATAGCGGATAGGTGATGGGTTTGGTAATAAAATCGGTTGCCCCTGCCTCGTATGCTTGGTTGATAGATTCCATATCGTCTAAACCTGTGACCATGAGGATAGGAATGTGTTCCCCGCCTGGTATTTTGCGAATTTCTGCACAAGTTCTGTAACCATCCATACCGGGCATCATGACATCAAGCAGGATAATATCAGGCTTTTTTTCTCTAAAAATTTGGAGTGCTGGCAGTCCATCACCTGCTTCTTCAACGTGGAAACCCGCTTTTTTAAGCGTATGTCGCATTAAGAGTCGCATTGTTGCGTCATCGTCAACAATTAATACTAACGGGGTATTTTCTTCAGAAGCAGTAATTATCATGAGTTTATTTCTTTAGCGGTCAAGAAAATGTCATTATATAACAATCGGACATTTGGAATAGGCGATAAATAACCGATAGGCAAAACAGGTTAATTGTGATAATCATGCTGGTATTAACCTGAGTTCAGCGTATTTTTTAAATAATTATCTTATTGTATTTATACAGAAATACTTTTATTTTTCAATGAAGGCGGTTTAATTTACCATAACTAAATTATCGATTTTAGATTTCTATCACAATGGGTAAATTACGGGGGGAATAACGGAGGTTACAACTCGCCGCATTAACATAAGCTGTTTGTTTATCTTGATAATAGCCATAACATTCATGAATATGTCCGAAAACATGTAATTGAAGTTGTAACTGGCGCACTACGGTGCGTAATGCTTCGCAGCCAACATGTTCCCCTGTTGCAACCATATCACCAATTCCATAAGGGGGGGTATGTGTTACAAGAATATTTGTATCCGTTGGAATTAGCTGCCATTTTTCTGCAAGTGCTTGTCCACGACTGAGATTAAATGCCATGTTTAAAAAACGGGGTTGCCATGCTGACCCATAGATTTTTAACCCTTCAATTTCTATGCTTTCATCATGTAGGTAAATACCGTGTTTTATAAGTGCAACCGCTTCTTGAGGGCGTTGGTAAAATGCCCAATCATGATTACCCGCAGTAAATATTTTATAACGATGTGGCAATGTGCTTAAAAAAGCGTCAAATTCACGAATTTCTGCAAACGTACCATGCTCTGAAATATCACCTGCATGAATTAATATATCTCCCTCGGGGAGTTTAATATCATGGTGAAAGCCGTGAGTATCACTAATCAGTACAATTTTCATAAGTTAGGAATAAGGGTTATTTTTTGGTGGCTTGCACGCCTATTTTATGGACAAAATTAGTATGAACGTGCATTTTACCTTCTCTATACTTTAAAACTGAAAAGGTTTAATTCAGTCCTTTTTATGACATAGATTAGGACTGCCAATTTTTAATTATTGAGGATAATTATGCGATATTTTACAAGTTTCTTACTGATTGTTCTTGCGTTACAAACAACCATTAGTCTTGCACAGCCGTATAAAGCAATTTATGTCTTTGGCGATAGTTTGTCAGATACAGGACGGATTTACCAACTAACGGGTGGAAAAATACCTACTTCCCCGCCATACAGTGCAGGACGTTTTTCTAATGGGCAAGTATGGGTTGAATACTTAGCAGAAAAACTGCAATTATCATACAACGCAAGTACTAACTTTGCATGGGGTGGCGCGGAAACAGGCAGTTCAGCCCTGCCACAAGGCTTGCAATTACAAGTGAGTAATTATCTACGCACCTCGCCACAAGCAGATACAACGGGGCTTTATTTTGTTTGGGCGGGCAGTAATGATTTTTTTTCTGTCGGTAGCAACGCTACAGATGATGATATTCAACAGATTGCAACTAATATGCGTACTGCGGTTGAAAAATTACATAATGCAGGCGCACGTTATATTGTTGTTATTAATGTACCCGATTTAGGGCTAACGCCTGCAGGTCAGGCAGAAAATACAACGGGAAAATTTACCGATATTATTGTTCGTTACAATGCAGAACTTTACGCACAACTTGAAGCATTAGGTTATCCTATTGCTTATGTAGATATTTTTACCACATTACGTAATTTAATCACAACGCCTGACAATGCAGGGTTAAGTAATCTCACTACTGAATGCTTACAAGAAGATACGCTACAAGTATGTGATGCACCTGATACTTATCTGTTTTGGGACAGAAAACATCCGACAACAATTGTACATAATATTATTGCAGAACAAGTTGTTAAAAGCATTCAACAATCTAGTTATGCACTAGACACGGGGGTGTTGCATCTTCCCCTTGTTTCTATTAGCAATGATAATGGGGAAATCAGTCGCTTTAACGTTGATTTACAAGCACTCAGCGACCGCCAAGCCTTAACCTTTGCAGTAACACAACTAACACCCATAATCAACAACACAACATTAGCAAGTACATCAACCTATTCAGCGACAACAGGAACAGTCACCATTCCCGCAGTTTACGTCAATGACGCGCTGTGCAATGCTGTTTTAACTGCCGTACCAGACCCGACATTAATCACGTTTACAGTAACAACAGTGAGTTGTGAATAAACCATGCAACCATTTAAAGCCTTTAGAATTTTTAATGAAAATAACGTTATTTCTGCCCGCTTTACCACGTTAGACATAGACGATACCAGTGCAGGCGAGGTTATCATCAAAAGTGCCTACTCTGATATTAATTACAAAGATGCACTTGCTGCCACGGGAAAAGGAAAAATTTTAAAATCTTTTCCTTTAAACGGTGGCATTGATGTTGCGGGCACTGTGGTACAAAGTACCAACACAGCCTTACAGGTTGGCGATGCCGTTCTTGTGACAGGTTGCGGTTTAGGGGAAAATCGAGACGGCGGATATGCTGAATATGTACGTGTCCCTGCGGAATTTGTTGTGCCATTACCTGTTGGGCTGAGTTTACGCACAGCGATGGCGATTGGTACGGCAGGTTTTACAGCAGCACTGGCGATTCAACGTATGCAAGACAACGGGCAAACACCTGATAAAGGGACAATTTTGGTTACAGGCGCAACAGGCGGGGTAGGGAGTTTAGCCATTAGCATGTTGGCAAAATTAGGTTATCACGTCACCGCCTTAACCAGTAAAACGGAACAAGCCGACTATTTACACCAACTAGGCGCGTCAGAAATCCTGTTTAGCCAACAAGTGGACTATGGTACTCGTCCACTAGAAAAAGGCTTATGGGCAGGTGCAATTGACAACCTAGGTGGGCAAACACTCACATGGCTAACCCGTACATTAAAACCGCGCGGCAATATTGCGCTGATTGGGCTTGCTAGCAGTATTGATGTCAATACGACCGTTATGCCGTTTATTCTTCGTGGAATTAATTTATTAGGCATCAATTGTGATGAAATCCCACGCGCACTACGCCTACAACTATGGCAACGATTAGCAACAGACTTACATCCTCAACAGCTAGATAAAATTATCACACATGAAGTTGATTTTACACAACTTCAAACCGTTTTTAATGAATATATTGAAAATCGTATGACAGGCAGAACACTGATAAAAATATATTAAACTCAGTGAGCTATTTTTTAAACGATTCTTTTATTTCCTCGTAACGGAGGGAGAAGGAAGATTTTAAGGGTTTTAAATCCCTTCTCTGTTTAAGCTAACAACAAAATAACAGGCGTTATTTGAAATTGTTAATCCTAATTCAGACCGTCTCATATTAGCACTACTCATTCAATGTTATTTTGCATTTTAATCAAGGATTTATTTATGAATAGCAATAAACCAATTGTTTTAGTGGTGGATGATACGCTAACTAACCTTGCTTTTTTAAACCAAGTTTTACAACAGAATGGTTTTACTGTCTTATTAGCAAAAACAGGTAAATCTGCGTTAACCATTGCCCAAGAAACACCGCCCGATTTAATTTTATTAGATGTCACCATGCCCGAATGGGACGGTTATGAAACCTGTCGTCGTTTAAAAGCTGACGCACGTTTAACAACTATTCCCGTTCTATTTCTCTCCGCGTTGACCCAAGCAGAAAATCGTCTGCAAGCCTTTGAAGTGGGCGGCGTTGATTATGTTAATAAACCTTTTCAAGAACAAGAATTACTGGCGCGTGTCCGCACACATGTTGCGCTACATCGGCTACAAGAAAAATTAGAACAAGAGATTGCTTGTCGTGATACACAATTACTTATTTATGCTAATGATTTAGAAAAAAAAGTCGCGGAACGCACCGATGAATTAAATAAAGCTAAAGAACAGGCAGAAGCGGCAAATTTATCGAAAAGCCAATTTCTTGCCAATATGAGCCATGAATTGCGGACACCCATGAATGCGATTATCGGCTATAGCGAAATTTTACTAGAAGATGCTTTAGACGAAGGATTAGAAAATTTCGCGCCTGATTTACAAAAAATTCGCTCTTCTGCCAAGCACCTACTAGGATTAATCAATGATATTTTAGATTTATCCAAAATTGAATCAGGCAAAATGGAACTTTCTTTAGAACGGTTTACAATTGAAACCTTAGTTAAGGAAGTAGTTGATACTATTAAGCCTTTATTAGAGCAAAATCATAATCGTCTGGAATTAAAAATTGCGGATAAGGTAGATAATATTTATGCCGATATTGTTAAAACACGCCAGATTTTATTTAATTTACTCAGTAATGCAACAAAATTTACTGAAAATGGCGTTATCTCCCTCAAAGTAGAGCGACAAACGGCACAGCCTAGTGATTGGCTTATGTTACAAGTTAGCGATAACGGCATAGGCATGACAGCAGAACAACAACGCAAGTTATTTAAACCCTTTAGCCAAGCGGATGCATCCACCACCCGTCGTTATGGTGGCACAGGGCTTGGGTTAGCAATTACCAAAGAATTTATTGAAATGATGGGCGGTGGCATTCATGTTGAAAGCACCTTTGGTCAGGGCAGTGTTTTTACTACTCATCTCCCTGTAGAAGTACAACTAGATGTACCTTCTATGCCAAAAAAGAATTTAGAAGCAGTTCAACAGCTATTAGCCAATAGTGGCATTATCTTGGTCATTGATGATGATTTATTGGTAAGAGAACTATTACAAAGCTATTTAACCCGCTTAAATTACAGTGTTGCAACGGCTGAAGATGGTGATGAAGGGCTAAAATTAGCCAGAAAATTACGCCCAGATGCAATTTTACTGGATGTGAAAATGCCCGAGCTGGATGGTTGGAATGTACTGTCTGCCCTTAAAAATGACCCCTTATTAGCTGAAATCCCTGTTTTTATGATTTCTATGGAAGATGAACAACCGAAAGGCATTGCATTAGGGGCGACGGACTACTTAATGAAGCCTGTGGGTCGTCAACAACTTTCATCTATTTTACAAAAATATCATATTGGTGCAGGAACGCATTCTGTAATGATTGTAGAAGATGAAATTACCACCCGTGAACGCATGGCAGAAATGTTAAAACAAGAAGGCTGGCGGGTATATAAGGCGGAAAACGGACGGGTTGCATTAGAGCAATTGGCATACAAAAAACCAAATTTAATTTTGTTAGATTTATTAATGCCTGAGATGGATGGATTTGAATTTATTTCTTATTTTCGGGAAAAAATTGAATGGCGTGATATTCCTGTGGTTGTCTTAACCGCAACAAAGTTAAGTGCTGAAGACCAAGCTAATTTAAATGGCTATGTAGAAACGATTATTAAAAAAGAAAGCTATGGCGGTGATGTGTTACTAGACCAAATTCATACCTTATTGAGTAACACCAAATCGCCGCATAAAACCGTCTCTTTTGGTGATAAATTAACCGAAAGACCTTATTTAGTTAGATAAAAAACCAGCTAAATCAGGATTATCAGAATAATTAGACCTGAATAAAAGTAGTACAGATACCACTGCGTTAAGCGGTGGTATCCATGATTCATCTTTACTGTCGCAAAAAAGCTATTTATCCATTCCTTCTAACATACCTTGCAACACTCGATATTCTGCTGAACGAGCATGTGCCGTTAAGCCCTCACCCTGTGCAAGTGTTGTGGCGATTTGCCCTAATTTGTGCGCGCCTTCTTCTGAACAGAAAATAATAGAAGACCGCTTTTGAAAATCATAAACCCCTAAAGGGGAAGAAAAACGCGCCGTGCGCGATGTGGGTAAAACATGATTAGGTCCTGCACAATAATCGCCTAATGCCTCTGCGGTATAGCGACCCATGAAAATCGCGCCTGCATGACGGATTTTTTTCACTAATTCTTGCGGTTCTGCAACAGACAGTTCTAAATGCTCAGGGGCTACAAAA
This sequence comes from Beggiatoa leptomitoformis, assembly GCF_001305575.3. Lineage (NCBI taxonomy): Bacteria > Pseudomonadati > Pseudomonadota > Gammaproteobacteria > Thiotrichales > Thiotrichaceae > Beggiatoa > Beggiatoa leptomitoformis. Next base: position 569,873 of record NZ_CP012373.2, on the reverse strand, counting down.
TTAGCGACTTCAGCAGCTTCAGCCAAATCTTTGACTTGAATCAATGCGCCGCGATTTTGGATAGACGTGCGAATAATATCGGCGCGTGGCATTTGCGCGAGTAAATTATTCATGCTGTCTTGTACCGCATCTAAAAAAGCGGCATCAGGACTCAGTAAGATAGATTGTGCTTGCTCATCGTGTTCGGCTTGAGAAAATAAATCCATCGCAATCCAATCAGGGTCAGTTTGTCCATCACAAATAATAAGAATTTCTGAAGGGCCTGCAATCATATCAATGCCAACTGTACCAAATACCATGCTTTTTGCCGTTGCAACGTAAATGTTACCAGGGCCTACGATTTTATCTACTTTGGGTATTGTCATTGTGCCATAAGCTAAGGCGGCGACTGCTTGCGCCCCACCAATGCTATATACCCTATCAACCCCTGCAATCGCGGCTGCCGCTAATACCATATTATTCATAATATTATCTGGCGTTGGCACAACCATAATAATTTCTTTTACCCCTGCGACTTTAGCAGGTAGTGCATTCATTAATACAGATGAGGGATAAGCCGCTTTCCCCCCCGGTACATAAATCCCAACCCGTTCTAAAGGCGTGATTTGTTGCCCTAAAACAGTGCCATCGGGTTCGGTATAGTGCCATGAATCTTGGAGTTGACGTTGATGATAAGCACGAATCCGCTCGGCTGCTTTTTCTAGGGCTTTACGCTGGTTTTTTTCTAAGGTTGTGAGGGATTGTTGTAAGCGTATATCGGGTACGCGCAAATCTTCAATATGTTGTATCGCGCGTCGGTCAAACCGATTTGTATATTCAACAAGGGCAACATCTCCACGCAGACGAACATCGTGAATAATATCGCGCACTGTTTGGATAACCACTCCATCAGACACAGTTTCCCACGCTAATAAAGTATTCAGTTGTGACCAAAAAGTGTTATCGGTGGTATTTAAACGGCTAATTGATAGCATAATAGTCCAATTTATAGTTAGTTGTTAATGTTTAGCTGTTTAATAACAACAAAATAGCTGCTATTTATCGACTATGCAGACAGTCCATTTAAACGCCCCCATGCAATCGCATAATCATTAATGTCTTTTACCCATGATTTTAAAGGGGCTTCAGACCAATCTAAGGGGTGCATCGGAACTGTCCCAGTACGTCCTTCAGGATCATCTAGTTCACAGTGGGGGATGTGCATCGGTGCGGCACACCATGCGCGTAAAGGATTACGTACCACAGGATTACCCGCTACTTTTCCCATTCCTGTTGCTTCTACCGTATTGAGATAGCGTGATTTACCGTGGCGAATTTCATTATTAGTTGTTGTCGTTGGGTCTAAAATAAAGGCATCCACCCCGCTTGGGCCGGGAGTTACTATCATGTAGTCGGGATGGGTTTCTGCTGAGGTGCGACAGATAAACCCGCTACGGTGTGGCATTCGTTTTGTAAATCGCGGTTCAACCCACAAGCTAATGCTAACATCTGCTTTTGTCAGGCGAATTTCACCCCCCAAAAATAAAGCACCAATCGGGTCGTCATAACATCGCCAGCCCAATGTTTCAAACGTTTGTAATAGCTTTACCCCACACCAACGTTGATAAAGATAGGGGGTATCCGCAACCTCTACCATTCCATTGAGTAAATTATATAAAAATCCAGGTAAAAACTCGGAAGGATGTAACAGTTGTTGTGCATAACGGCGTAAGTACAACCATGATGCGGAACGCGGATAGGGAGATGGCAAATTTGGCGATGGCATAAAACGAATTTGCACTGTCCGTAAGAGTAATGTCCGCGCACTATTGAGTTTTACTTCTGCGTCAGTCAAGCGAGAGCGCATATTTAATAAGGTAGCGCGGTCGTTTTGTGCGTAGGCGGAATCCCCTTTTTGTGTTAGCAATGAGTTTTCAATATATTTAGTCGTGCGCGTTTCTAAATTTTTTAAAGCAGATTGTTGTAACTCTAATAAATATAATAACCAACGTAATGGACGCATATCCATTTCGGCAATAGATAAGGTTGTTAGCCACCGTGATGGCAATAAACGTTTTTGTGTATCTTGTTGATAGTCACTCGCACGAGGGGAAAACGTCCCATATTTCGGCACAGGGGTATAATGAACAGTTACTTTGCGGGTTGTATCTGTTGTTTGCAACTCACTGACCAGCTTTGGCACTAAACCTGTTAGGAAATCAATAGATTTTAGCAACGCCGCCGTACTAGCAACCGTCCCCAACCCTGCTGAAATTTGTTGTCCTGTGTGTAATCCGGGATCAAGCAACTCCACAGAGAACTCTTTTAAATCATCAACTAATTGTTGAATAAAATGATTCATAATGCCCGTCTAAGAAAATAAATCAGCCGACAGCTAACGTAAACCCGCAATAGCACCACCATCTACTGCAATGGCACTTCCTGTAATATAAGAAGCACAATCAGAACAGAGAAAACCCACTAAGTTGGCTAACTCACGTGGCTGACCGTAACGCCCTGCGGGAATCGCTTCAAAATCGCGTCCCATTTCCTCATTTAAATGCCGATGGTGTTGTTCCGCACGCAGGCGGACTAAGTCCATGATTCTATCTGTATTAATTCTACCGGGCATCACACAATTCACGGTAATATTATCTTTTGCAACTTCAGTGGCTAAACTTTTGGAGTACGCATGAAGCCCGCTGCGAGCAACATTAGACAAGGCTAGATTAGGTAAGGGTTGTACAGCGGCAGAAGACGTAATATAAACAATGCGCCCCCATTTACGGTTTTGCATATTTGGCAATACCAATGCCGATAAACGAATCATGGCTAGTAAATTATTTTCTATCGCTTTTGCGTAGTCGTTGCTATCAAACTCCGTTGCTGTACCGGGAATAGGTCCACCCGAACTGCAAACTAAAATATCTATTTTGCCTAATTTTTCCTGCACATTGGTTAGCAAAATATCCAATTGTTGCGGGCTAGTATAATCAGCAACCATGCCATAAACCTGTTGGTCAGTTGTTGCTTGTGCGGTTAACGTGCTCACGGCTTTATCAACTTTTTCTTGTGTCCGTGAACAAATGGCAACTTTTACACCTTCTTGCAACAAAACTTGAGCCGTTGAAAACCCTAATCCTGTAGAAGAACCAACAACCAGCGCGACTTTATGGCGAATACCAAAATCCATAGCCTCTACTCCTTTGCGTTTTTAAAGTAATGGTGGGGGAGTCTGCATAATTGAAAACAGCATAGCAAGCCATACGCCACAACTCCAGTATAGAAAGTTGCACAAACCTGTTCGTTAGTCGTCAGCATAGGGTGCATTAACATTGCGTAATAGGCTGTTTTTATTCTATAGCTTGACAAAATAAAGACGCATTACCGTATAAAAAAATGCGCTTAATACATCCTGCATTCTCCGCAGTCAATCCCCTCGGTTTTAATCTCCTTCTAATTTATTCTGAATACCAAAATAACCAAATATTCTTGGTAAACACGGCGTTATTTTTATCTAATGAATACTTCAATTATTTGTTTAGGGAGTGTTCTGCAAATGTCTATCGGCAAACAGATGATATTCAGCATGGGTTTATTTTTATTTACCCCTGCATTACTGGCTGTACCCAGTTCTTTAGAAATTCAGGCAAATACTTGTAATGTTTGTCATGGTGAAGAGGGGCTGAGTCAGGGGAGCGTACCAAGTTTAAAGGCTAAACCGATTGCTTATTTAGAGCAGGTTTTACTGGCATTTAAAGCCGATAAACAAGTGGGGACGATTATGAATCGAGTGGCTAAGGGCTTTACTGATGAAGAACTAACCGCCATTGCACATTATTATGCTGAATTAAAATAAGGAACTATCATGAAACCATTGAACAGAAGAGCTTTTTTATCCTTAGCGGGTGGCATAAGTGGTTTAGCTATCGCGGGTTGTGCCAACGCGGATAATAAAGTCGCTCAGGCGAGCGGTAAAAAGGTGGTTGTGGTTGGGGGTGGTTTTGCAGGGGCAACGGTTGCTAAGTATTTACGGAAGTTTGATGCAAGTGTGCAAGTTACACTGATTGATGAAAATCCACAATATATCACTTGTCCTGCAAGTAATTGGGTGATTGGTGGGTTTCGTGAGTTATCTACGCTTACATGGGATAGAGGTGCGTTACACAGTCGTCATGGTGTGACATTGGTACAAGACCTTGTGACGACGATAGACCCCGACGCAAAAAGCGTGACGACGAAAAAAGGGGATAAGTTTGTTTATGACCGTTTAATTGTCGCACCCGGTATTGCGATTAAATGGAATGGGTTAGAAGGGTATGATGAGGCAGCGGCTGAGTTGCTTCCTCATGCGTGGAAAGCAGGTGCGCAAACAACTTTATTGCGTAAGCAGTTAGAAGCGTTACCTGATGGGGGCAAGGTTTTTATGGTATGTCCTGCAAACCCATTTCGTTGCCCTCCCGGTCCTTATGAGCGCGCAAGTTTAATTGCACATTATTTAAAAACGAATAAGCCTAAGTCTAAATTGGTTTTATTTGATGCTAAGGATAATTTTTCTAAACAGGGGTTATTTGAAAAAGCATGGGCGAATTTGTATGGTTATGGTACTGCACAGAGTTTAATTGAATGGGTTCCTGCATCTAAGGATGGCAAAATTGTGCAGGTGGATGTGAAAAATAAGACGCTCATCAGTGAGTTTGGAGAAAAGCATAAGGGGGATGTTATTAATGTAATTCCCCCTCAGCAAGCGGGAATAATTGCTCAAACGGCTGGGTTGAGTAATGAAACGGGTTGGTGTGCTGTTGATGCGCAGACGTGGGAATCAAAGAAATATCCGTTTATTCATTTGATTGGTGATGCAAGTATCGCGGGTGCAATGCCAAAATCGGGTTCGTCTGCAAATTCTCAGGCGAAGTTTTGTGCGGCGGCGGTTATTGCGTTGTTAAATGAGGTTGCTCCGCCTAAACCTACGTGGTTAAACGTGTGTTATAGCCTTGTAAATCCTGAGTATGCTATTTCTGTGACCTCAGTTTATGCGTTAGATGCAGAACAGAAAGTTGCAGAAATTAAGGCTTCTGCTGGCGTGAGTAAACCTGAGTCAAACAAGCAGTTAGAAGCCTTATATACGGAAAATTGGTATCAGAATATTGTTAAAGATTCTTTTCTGTAGTTTGTTTTATTCGTTGGTTGAAATATCGTTATGAACAACTGTTTTTTCTAGGACTATATAGCGAAACCATCCATTTAATAGGGCGGGTTTGTCGCTAAGTAATGTTACTTCTACGGGACGTTGTAAGGATTCGAAAACAACATCGGTACGGGTTGCTATTTTGCTGATGAGGGGATTGATAAGACGGCGAATGGGGGCGTGTTGTCCTGCGCGTAAAAATTTATCAAGGATGATTATTTTGCCCCCTGCTTTGACGACACGCATTGCTTCGTTTAAAGCGCGTTGTGGTTCAGGTACAACGGACAGAATAAGGTGCATGATAATTTGGTCATAACAGGCGTTTGGATAGGGCAGTTGCATAACATCGCCTTGATGTAATTTCGTAGAAAGGCGAGGTGTTAGACGTTGGTGAGCGCGTTTTAACATGGCAGGGGTTAAATCGATACCAACATAATTTGCGCCAAGGGGTAAATGAGGAAAATCTAAGCCACTGCCCACACCACATAATAAAATTGTTTGGGCGGTTACGTCATTCAATTGCGTTAGGCTTTGATGACGTGTCGCCCGCGTTGGAGAGTCCACAATTGCATCGTAAATCGGTGCAAGTAAAGTGTAGCTGTATTTTAGCGTGTGACTCATGGGTATAAGGCTTAGTGTAAGGTGCGAGGTTGTGCCAAACTGAAGGGGTTAATGGGTGCGTCAAACTGTTCGCCACTATCTGCAACCATTTGGTAGCTCCCTTCCATACTACCAACAGGGGTTTCTATCATCGCAGCACTGGTGTAACGAAACCCTTCTCCCGGGCGTAAATAGGGTTGTTCGCCGACAACGCCTTCTCCGCGAACGTCTTGCACTTTACCGTTTGCATCGGTAATAACCCAGTGACGGGTTACTAAACGGGCAGGAACTTTGCCCATATTGCGAATGGTGACGGTGTAAGCAAATACGTAACGGGCAATTTCTGGGTCAGATTGTTCATCAATATAGTGTGTTTCTACATCAATTATGATGTTATGTAATTGCGATGTAAGCATAATATTGTAACTCCCTATGGTGTTTGATAATAATATAGCAGGGGATTTAAGCGATTATCATGTAAGCACTATTGTATTTATGTTGCTTATTTTGGGTTTTTGGTCGTAACAGGAATCTTGGTTTAAACAAGGTTTGTGTTTATTGCTGTTTTATGAGTACTGCCTATTTTTTACGCAATAGATACACGCTTTCTTGCATTTGCGTCACACCCAATTTTTGAAAGCGGGGGTTTTCGTTGAGGATATCGGTGTGGGCAACTTGTTCAATGGTAAAATGTTGTTGATAAAGTTGTGTGACTTCATCGGCATGAACTGCAAAAGGAGGGCCTTGCATTTCTGCTTGGGAATATTCAAACGTGACTAAAAGTATTTGGGTGTTTGTTGGGAACAATGTTGCAAGTTGTTGTGCATAGTCATTACGCATTTCTGGTGGCAGGGCGACGAGAGAAGCGCGGTCATAAATAGCGGTGCATGTTTGTAGTTCTGTGGGGGTGAGGTGAAAAAAATCACCACATAAAATTTCTATTTCATCCATTGCCCAACGATTAAAGGTTTTATAGGTTGTTACCGTGGGGGTGAGATTGTTTTCTGTAAAGAAATCGCGCACGGCAACTTTACTTAATTCTATTCCTAATACTCGATAACCTTGTTCTAATAACCAGAGCATATCCAAACTTTTACCGCATAAGGGTACAAAAACAGATGCCCCTTTAGGCAGATTTAAGGCTTGCCAGTAGGTTTGTAGATGGGTATTAATCTCGGTTTGATGAAAACCAATTTGATTTCTTTCCCAACGTTTGTGCCAAAATTCAGCGTTCATATTTGTTTCCTGTTCGGGTGTTATCGCCTAGTTCTGCTGTTTAAAAAGAGCTGTGCTAACCATCAAGATAATTAACAATCCATAAAATGTGGACTTCTTTTTCTTGCTTCACACGGTGGGCGTTGAGTTTGACTTTAAAAATGTGTCCATCATGATGAAACGCATGGTGCGTTTCTTCATAAAAACTGCCATGTGCGCCTGTGTAAAAGCTGAAGTAGTGTCGTGCCACAAAACTCCCACGGCTATCAGAAGGCATAATCTGTTTAATGCTCATTTTTAAGAGTTCTTCAGTTGTGTAGCCAAATAAGTCACAGAACCCTTGATTGACATAAACGATTTTTTCTAGCGAGTTAGTCGCGCATACGGCACTATCAATACTGTTGAGGGCCGCAATTAATAAGCCGTCATTAATCCCCATACTTTGTTCAATTTTTTTGCGAAAAGTCACATCTTCGCCCGTTATCCATTTTGCCCAGCCTGACATAGGAAACTGATTAGAAACGTCTTTCCATGCAATGGTTTTCAGTTTGCTGTCTTTGCAAGTCATATCGTTTTGCCAATAAGGCGAGATATATTGCAAGGGTTTAGTGCGGTAGCTGCGGTATTCGGGTTGTGGATAGAGCATGGCTAATGCACTTGGGTTGCCGACAATGTCTTCAGCAGGAAATCCTGTTACTTGTTCACATTGGCGATTCCACAAGACAATTTGCCCTTTTTCATCAAATGCCATGAGCATAATGGGGATATTTTCCACTAATGAGCGTAAACGACTTTCATTATCGGCTAGTTGTTTTAAAATCTTTTGCCGTTCAGTAACATCCTCACCTGTTCCCCATACGGGAAATCCCGGAATTTTAATTTTACTGTTGACTGACCAAACAATATTTTTATCGCTACCATCTTTACAGCGCACAACCCATTCACCCCGTCTATAGCCGGGGTCTTCTTTTGCAACTCGTTGTACTGCATCTAGCATTTTTTGTCGATATTGGGGGTCGGGGTAAAGTTTTTCTAAGCCGCGCGCGTTGCCTATCATTTCCTTAGCACTATACCCAGTTACTTGTTCGCATTCTTGATTCCAGAGTAAAAAATTGCCCTTAGTGTCTAGGGCATCAACCATTGTGGGTAGGTGTTCAATCACAAACTTTAAATGTACTTCACTTTGTTTTAGACGTTCTTCGCTGGTTTTAAGAATATGCAGTGCTTCTTCTCGCTCTGAAACATCTTCACCAATGCTCCACACAGCAAAACCGGGAATTTTAATCTTGCTATTGACTGCCCATGAAATGGTTTTTTGTATGCCATCATGACAAACGACTGTCCATTCACTGTAATGTATCCCCGGATTTTGTTCTAAAATAAACTGAAAATGCGCAAGCATTTTTTGCCGATAATCCGCATCAGGGTAAAGCAATGTTAAGGCATCAGGGTTGCCAATGATTTCTGCGGCTGAATAACCTGTAATGCGTTCACATTCTCGATTCCATAACACAAACTGGTTTTCCGCATTCACGGCATTAACCATAATCGGCAGATTTTCAATAACAAATTTTAAATGTGCTTCGCTTTCACGCAAAGATTCTTCGCTGCGTTGTAATTGTTGTAACGCTTTTTCCCGCTCGGTCACGTCTTCGCCAATTCCCCACACGGCGAACCCCGGAATTTTAATTTTACTGTTGATAGACCACGCAATGATTTTCTGAGTCCCATCTTTACAAGTCATCTGCCATTCACGGCGACGATAACCCGGATTGGTGTGTAAAACATTACTCAACGCTTCTACTAGCTTTTGTCGGTCATCTACATTGGGGTAAATTTTTTCTAATGCTTGCGGGTTGTGAAGCATTTCGTTGGCGGTATAGCCTGTAATCCGCTCACATTCTCGATTCCAGAGGACAAAATTATATTTTTCGTCCATTGCATCAACCATAATCGGCAAGTTTTCTACAATCATGCGCAAATGCGCTTCACTGTTTTGTAAACTCCGCACCATTTGTTTACGCTGCGTGATATCGGAAGTAAGGGTAACAACAAACGGTTTATTGTATTGTGTCAGCCGACTAACTGTAATTTCCATATCAAAATGATGCCCGTCTTTGTGCCGCCCTTCCCACTCATCATGTGCTAAAAATTGGCTACCGCTAACTGCATCTTGATAAAGTTTTTGTACTTCTTTGTGCAAGCTGTTTGGAAATACGGCTAATAAAGATTGTCCCAATAACTCATTCGGGTGGTAGCCAAACATCTCACAATAAGCAGGATTGACTCTAACAAACCGTCCATTTTTATCCGTTAAACCAATCCCAATTTCGGCAACCTCAAAAATAGCGGTCAATAAAGACTGGTTTTCTCGCAAGGCTTGCTCGACTTTTAAACGTTCCGTAATATCAACAGCAAACCATACGACACCGTCAATATTGCCGTTCGCATTGCGATAGGGAAACTTATCAATCTGTAATGTTCCATTAAGTGTTTCTTGCAAAATACCGCGCTTTGCTTGCCCTGACACCACAATATCCAAATCATCTGCATGATGATGGTCGACATCCTCAGGCATAAGCGTATCCATTGATATACCACTTAATTTATCTGTTGTGGTTTTCCAAAAACGGGCGGCTTGCTGATTAGCACGGATAATCCGATTTTCTTTATCTTTATGCACAATTAATAAAGGCGCGACATCAAACAACGAAGCATATTGATTATCTATCGTATTTGTTGCTGACATAGGCTGGGCTATTTCTTGGCGGGCAACTTCTTCTGTGGTTTCTATGCCGACCGCGTAAAAAGAAAACTCTTTTAAACAGGCGGTAATATGCCAAAGATAAGCCCGATAATAACCTGATTTTTGCAAAATTCGATTAGTAAAAACGGCAGATTCTGCACCTGTAATTAATTTATCTATATAATTTTTAGTAATACTTTTATCTTCTGGATGAATCAAATCCAGATAAAGAAATTCACTTAGCTCTTTGGTTGAATAATGCAGTTCAGTTTCCCAGGCGAGATTGAACTGTCTCAGTCCACCATCAAATCCAATAACACATAACAAGGTTTTACACGTCGTAAAAAAATTGGCGTGATGAAATTCTTTATTTGGCATCGGCTATATCTCGTTGTAACGACCAGATTAAAACAATCAATAAATATGATAACCTAAAAATAAAAATCATTTTTAGAAAAGATAGAATAAATCATGCGTTACTAACTAATTAATACTTATTTTTGTTTCTTATTTGGAAATAAATGCGAATTTAATCGCCGCATTCAAAACACAGTAAACTTCTTGCAGAAGTATAAAGATAAGTTCTATCCCTATTCTAACGACCACATCATTTATTATTGAGTAACATGCCCCAAACATACTGGGGGAATAAATTCGCACCGACCTAGCATTGTCAATGCTATAATTGCGATTTAAATAAATTTCCCTCCCCTCCTCCTTTAGTAGTCGTTTGACTCCACCTACAGTTAATATGTCCTTAAATACCATAGAAGAACTCATAGACGATATTCGTCAAGGAAAAATGGTCATCCTCATGGATGATGAAGATCGTGAGAATGAAGGCGATCTAATTATGGCGGCTGAAAAAGTTCGTGCTGAAGACATTAATTTTATGGCACGCTATGGACGTGGTCTCATTTGCTTACCACTCACTGAAGAACGCTGTAAGCAACTACAACTCCCCTTAATGGTCAGTGACAACCGCACGCCACACGGTACTAACTTTACCGTTTCTATTGAAGCTGCACACGGTGTGACAACAGGCATTTCTGCGGCAGACCGTGCAGTAACGATTCAAGCGGCTGTTGCACCCCATGCAACCCCTACCGACCTTGTACAACCCGGTCATATATTTCCCCTCATGGCGCAACCGGGAGGCGTATTACGACGCGCAGGACATACCGAAGCAGGTTGCGATTTAGCCCGTTTAGCAGGATTAGAACCCGCTTCCGTACTGGTAGAAATCTTAAATGAAGATGGGTCAATGGCACGTCGTCCAGACCTCGAATTATTTGCAAAACAACATAATCTGAAAATTGGTACAGTTGCTGCCTTAATTCAATTTCGCCTTGCTAACGAAAAAACCGTCGAAAAAGTTGCCCATTGTCGTTTACCCACAGAGTTTGGCGAATTTCAATTAGAAGCCTACCAAGACTCCATTGATGGCACACTCCATTTTGCACTGGTTAAAGGAACACCCAAAGCAGAAGAGCCAACACTCGTGCGGGTACATATCACCAATATCCTCTGCGATTTAACCTTTAGCACCCAAAAAGAATGTGGCTGGCCTTTACGCGACGCGCTTCAACGGATTGCAGCGGAAGAAACAGGTATAGTTGTTATCCTGCAACAAACCACTAATGCAAAAAGTATTATCAAAGCCATTCAAGACAATCACAAACGCGAATTAGGCGAAAACCTACCCGCCCAACCATCAACCGATGATTTACGAACCTATGGTTTAGGCGCGCAAATTCTGGCAGATTTAGGTGTACGAAAAATGCGCGTTCTTAGCGCACCCAAAAAAATGCACGGTATTTCAGGGTTTGGATTACAAATTGTTGACTATATTAATCAAGAAGGAACAAGCCACTCATGACAGCCTACACCTTATTAGAAGGCGATTTCACAGCATGTAATGCCCGCTATGCAATTGCTGTGGGGCGTTTTAACGCATTTATTGTGGACAGTTTACTAGAAGGCGCATTAGATGTTTTAAAACGGCATGGGGTTGACGCAACAAATATCACCGTAGCCAAAGTCCCCGGTGCGTATGAAATTCCACTGATTGTGCAACGTCTAGCGGCAAGTAAAAAATACGATGCCATTATTGCCCTTGGTGCAGTCATTCGCGGGGGTACACCTCATTTTGACTACGTTGCGGGTGAATGTACCAAAGGTATTGCAACCGTTGCATTACAACACGACATTCCCATTGCTTTTGGTGTTTTAACAGTTGATAGTATTGAACAAGCTATTGAACGAGCTGGTACTAAGGCAGGAAACAAAGGTGCAGAAGCCGCCTTGTCCGCATTAGAAATGGTAAGTTTATTAAAACAACTGTAGTGCTACCGTTAAAATCCATCTAAATTCTGCAAACTCCCCCAAAAACGGGGGAGAACCTCTTGACACCATGCCCGACCATGACCCCAGTTACAAACGTTTTTTCTCCCACCCCGAAATGGTTAAAGACCTTTTACAAGGCTTTGTCCATGAAACATGGGTTGCTGAATTAGACTTCACCACACTAGAAAAAGTCAGCGGACAATTTATCAGCGACGATTTACGCAGTCGGGATAATGACGTGATTTGGCGTATTCGTTGGCAAAACAAATGGCTCTACGTTTACATTCTCCTCGAATTCCAATCCAGTGTAGATAACTACATGGCAATTCGTCTGATGGTTTATATTGGCTTACTTTATCAAGACCTTATTAAAGCAGGTCTGACCACAGACAAACTCCCCCCTGTATTACCCATCGTTCTGTACAACGGTAATCGTCGCTGGACTGCGCCAGTCAATGTGCAAGACCTGATAGAACCCTCCCCCTTACAAAACTATCAACCCCAGCTACACTATTTACTAATTGATGAGGGAGCTTATAGCACCACTGAATTATCCCGTTTACACAACCTTGTTGCCGCCTTATTTCGGATAGAAAAAGCACGGAATAAAGAAGAAGTTATAGCGGTATTAGAAGCCTTGTTACAATGGCTTAAAGAACCTGAACAAATGGGGATAAGACAAGCTTTTGCCGTGTGGTTGAATCGGGTCTATTTACCGCATCATTTACCCAATACAGAATTACCGAAGCTAATAGATTTACAGGAGATAAATGTCATGTTAGCGGAACGTGTAGCAATATGGTATGAAGAAGGCGTTCAGAAAGGAATGCAGGCTGGGATGCAAGAAGGTCTTCTAAAGGGAATTCAACAAGGTAGAGAAGAAGGCAGAGAACAAGGCAGAGAAGAAGGCAGAGAACAAGGTAGAGAACAAGGATTGATGGAAGGTCAAGCGACAGGCATTAAAAATGCGATGCTGGCTGTTTTAACCATGCGGTTTGGTAAAGTCTCTCCCGTTTTGCAACAAGCCATTAATGATGTTCATGAAATAACACAGCTAGAAGATTTAATGCGACAAGCTGTTATTATTGATTCCTTAACAACTTTTCAGCAACTTATACACTCGACAAATCACTAAACTACTTACCCAATACAGAATTACCGAAGCTAATAGATTTACAGGAGATAAATGTCATGTTAGCGGAACGTGTAGCAATATGGTATGAAGAAGGCGTTCAGAAAGGAATGCAAGCTGGAATGCAGGCTGGGATGCAAGAAGGTCTTCTAAAGGGAATTCAACAAGGTAGAGAAGAAGGCAGAGAACAAGGTAGAGAACAAGGGTTGATGGAAGGTCAAGCGACAGGCATTAAAAATGCGATGCTGGCTGTTTTAACCATGCGATTTGGTAAAGTCTCTCCCGTTTTGCAACAAGCCATTAATGATATTCATGAAATAACACAGTTAGAAGATTTAATGCGACAAGCTGTTATTATTGATTCCTTAACAACTTTTCAGCAACTTATACACTCGACAAATCATTGACATCTCACCTATTGAGGATAACACCGCTTGAAACTGTGTTATCCCTTATTTATTCTGCTTAAGTTTTTACAAAAAACCGCTTCACAATTCTCCCTCGCGCACCTTAATCACTCGTTCCAAATCTGCCAAACTCTTCACTACCGTTGTTCTTTCAAATTCACACAACCGCTCAGTATTTTCTAAATCAATTTTACGTGGATACACTTTTACAATACGGTCAGGTGCTGGGGTTTCCATCACAGGCTCAGTATCACAAGCAAAAACAATTGAGGGAATCAAGCACTTGCCCGCCTGTGCAAAAATGTTCGTGACTAATGTATCAGAAATACCAACGACACATTTAGCCACCGTGTTCGATGTAGCGGGCGCAATGATTAACGTGTGGTAATCTCCCCGATAAAATAAGCCTACGGGCGGTGCGCTAGCGGCAGTATCGCGGAAAATACGCACGCCCTGCTGTTCCTGCCACGCATGGATATGGTGTTCTAGCTCATAAATGCGAAAGACTTCATACGCCGCTTTACTGAAGAAAAAATCAACATTTTGTAATTGATTTGCAAGGGTTAAACACTCGGTTAAATAATGACCTGAGCCAGTAAAAGCCCAAGCAAAACGTGGTTTTTCAGGTTTCGTTGACATAAAGATTACACAGTAAATTAACAATGGCTTGCGCGGCTTGCTCGCTGGCGTTACAACGCAATTGTTGGTGGATTTGGGTATAACGTTGTTGTAGGGCATACACCTCGGCGGGATGTTCTAACCAACCACTAACCGCCTGTCCTAAATTGGCAGGTGTTACCGCATATTGTAAAAATTCAGGGGCTAAGGCTTCATCAGCCAATAAATTCGCCATTGCAAAATACGGCACTTTTACCAATGGCTTAAATAAAAAATAAGTTAAAAATGCAACTTTATACGCAACAACCATCGGGCGTTTACTTAATAGTGTTTCCAAGGTTGCCGTACCCGATGCGGTTAGCACCACATCCGCCGCTGCCATAGCCTCACGGGCGTTGCCGTCGATTAACGTAATGGATAAATGCGGGGCAGTTTGAGTGATTTGTGTCATGACTAGCTGTTGTAAATGTGCATTAGCTATCGGCAAAATAAAATGTAAATCAGGATAATATTGTTGTAACCACTGCGCCGTTTGCAAGAAGATAGTCCCCAACTTTTGCACTTCCCCCTGACGGCTACCGGGTAATAAAGCAATATAGGCACTTGCTTTAGGCAGTTTTAACCATTCACGCGCTGCTTGTTGATTGACTTTTAAAGGCATTTCATCGGCAAGAGGATGTCCAACAAATTGCACATTAACAGGATAAGGACGATAAAAATCGACTTCAAAAGGGAAAATGGATAAGACTAAATCACAGGATTTAATCACTTTTTTCACCCGATAACGTCGCCATGCCCATACCGTTGGGCTGACATAATGCACAGTGGGAATACGCGCTTGTTTTAAATCATATTCTAAGCGGAGATTAAAATCAGGGGCATCGATACCGATAAAAACATCAGGCGGATTGTTTAACCAAGTTTCACGTAACTGGTTGTAACAGCGTTTAATACTACGATAATGTTTGAGGACTTCCACCAAACCCATTACGGATAAGGTTTCTAGCGGGAAATAACTGTGTAAGCCCGCGCTTATCATCTGTTCTCCGCCTATGCCCTCAAACTGCGCATCGGGATAATGCACTTGTAACGCCCTGATTAATCCCGCGCCAAGAATGTCCCCCGACATTTCCCCCGCGACCATTGCAATACGCATGTTTCTTCCATCATGGCTATTCGTGAGGCTGTGAATTTATCACTTTTGCAGACAAGCGGACAATGGGAGATTATGAAGAATACAGCGCGGAGGAAAAACAAATACCCCCCTTTAGAAAAAGGGAGGCAAGGGGATTTTTGCGGATATTTTAAAATATAATCGTTCTAAAACCCTGCTTTTTCAGAGCAGGGCGATTTCTATAAACCCATACAATTTGCGTAATAAGTGACGGTTGCGGGCCAATCGGAGAAAATACCACGAATACCGACTTGTTTGGCTAAAACATCCAGAAATACCATCATATCACCATCATTATTAATCACATTATTGATAGATTGATAATACCAACCACCGCCCGTTTTTAACGGACCAGAGCGTTCTAATGTCCATGTGATAATGTCTAAACCCAACGCTTTAGCTTTTTTTGCATAGTCAGAGGGAATAATCTGTTGATTACTGTCTGTTGTTACCAACATCCAAGTGGGTGGAGCAACAATTTTTACACCTTGTGCAACTAATTCAGGCAAACGAGCCGTTGAGGCATCTACGCCGTCCATTGTTTCCAACTCGTCCAAAAAGACCGCCTGTTGTCCAAAATCAGGTTCGTTTTTTATCCAATATAAAATATCTGCTAAATTAAAAGATTGCGGAAAAACTTGGCTAGCAGGTACACCCGCTGCCTTATATTCATCAATCAATTGCTGTGCGTATTGAGATTGCGTATAAGTGCCTTCAAACGGCATGGTTACGCTCGCACTTTTTAATTCAGGAGTCATTTTTACCCCTAATTGTTTAAATAATGCAATGCTCTCCGCGTGAGTCATGACAGTGCCACACGTCGCGTATGAATCTGTGCGCCAGTCGGGAGTACCGCCTAAATATTCTGCAACCGTTGTTGCTTTAGGATTGCTCGCATCCATTTTGCCACACAAGGATTTAAACTCTTCTAACGTTATATCGCTGGTACAACATGTTGCGCTGGCAGGCGTGCCATTCGCTACATCCGCAGGGGTGAAAGGAACGGAACATTTAGCCGCCAACGGTGT
Organism: Beggiatoa leptomitoformis; assembly: GCF_001305575.3. Classification (NCBI taxonomy): domain Bacteria; kingdom Pseudomonadati; phylum Pseudomonadota; class Gammaproteobacteria; order Thiotrichales; family Thiotrichaceae; genus Beggiatoa; species Beggiatoa leptomitoformis. Next base: position 553,440 of record NZ_CP012373.2, on the reverse strand, counting down.
CGCTAATATATTGGTTGTGGTGTGTAAATCACATTGAGAATGACGACACACTAATTGTTTATCTTTGGTAAATGTCGCATCACACTCGATAATACCTGCACCCATTCGTGCAGCCGCAACGTAGGATTCTTTTGTATGTTCAGGGAACTGCATCGCAGCCCCACGATGACCGATAGAAAACTCAGTTTTCTTTAACGGGGTTTCATTGCATTGTTGCAATTTAATTTTTAACGCGCTGGCCTCCATGTCCTCAATTAAATAGAAGGGACGCACACCCACTTGAATATTACGCGGTGCGGTTTCGCTTAAAAGCGTTGCGTTTGTCACCGTAAAATTCAAATCGGTGAGATTTTGCATATCAATGGAGAATAACGTACCTGATACATCACCAACCACTTGTAATTTAGGGATATGTACAGCCCCTGTTTCTGTGTTATATAACACTTCATTGTCAGCCAATAGCAAATGACTGAATAAACTTAACGCGAATAGTAAAGTTACTCTCATGAATAGTTCCTCGAGATTAAAAAAATTTAAATAAAATCGTTATTGATTTTATAAATTCTTTGTGTCTATTCGGTGACAAGCACGGGTTAATTTTGCTATTGAAATAATTGAAAATTTTTTATAGTCTGAGGTGTTGAGTCGCTATAGCTTTGACGAACGGCTTAACAGAGGGAATAAAAATAAGGTTTTGGATTTTTCTATTTGAAGACCGAAAAAACGATGTTTATTCGCTATAATCGGTGGAAGTGTTGTGTGGATTTTTTCTTGTTCTGTGGGTTTATTAAAAAACTGAATAATCTAACAGGGAATGCTGACACCTAACTTTTAATGAGGAACATTGCAAGGAATCGTGATTTAGAGGAAAAAACCGATTTTTAAAGTACGTTTTGAATTGAACACGACTGAGCAATTTTCCATAAAATGAGAGGAAATCCTTTAAAATCAAGAAGAGAGTTCTACTTTTCGAGGTATCGAAAAAGCGGAGATTTATGAAAAATGGTTGCTTGTAAATGATTGATTTAATACATAAAAAATCTATGCAAAAAGTGTGCAAAAGAGTTCTACTTTTTGAACGAATTTTTAGTGAAAAATATGGCTTGCAACTCAGCGAAAAATATGTGATTATTTTAACCATCGGGGTTGCAGCCTTACTCGCCAATGCAGGCGATTGAAACCGATATACAAAACCCACTACATCAGCATCTTGTTGCAGCCTTACTCGCCAATGCAGGCGATTGAAACATGGTGTTTTGTTCTTCAAGGAATTGTTCCATGTTGCAGCCTTACTCGCCAATGCAGGCGATTGAAACGCCCCCCAAGTCTTCAATCAATGATGGGTAGTTGCAGCCTTACTCGCCAATGCAGGCGATTGAAATGAAAAACCTCAGTACACTTAAAAAGTGCTGAGGTTTTTTTTATGCCTATTGCTTTATTCCCTATTGGCAACTACAGGGAATTTGTCCGCTGTTTCCGTGATTATCAGAAGACATATTAAAAGAATTAAAGCTGCGCAAAAAAGATGAACAACCCAGAAAAATAAGTGTTTCCAATTGGATACACGCTACACGGTTTTTTGAGGAATGAAAACCTGCCGAACAAATCCGCGCGTTCGCGCTGGGCGCAAATCGCGCGGACTTGCTCAGCAGGTTTGAAGAAAAGATTACAATTTGCTTGGTACAATCCGTGATGCCTCATCTTTAGATATTCCCAATATCGTACCCGGTGAATGTTCTCTACTTCCCAAGTTTTCCATTCCTTTAGGTTCTAGCACTTACACCCCAGATTTTTCAGAACAATCGTATTGCGACTTTTTCACCGCATTAGCCAGTTTTTTTATTTTTATGGTGGTTCTCTCGGCTATTTTTATCACCTTAACCAAAGGCTAGAAAATGCAAGAATTGATAGATTTTCTTTATGCTGGACTCGTCGCCATTTTTGCGGGTCTAGGTGATTTGCTTTTATCTATCTATTTTAGTTTGATGTTGTTTTTAATTGATATTTTGTGGGATTCCTAAGTATTCTACAATCATTTCTAACACCTCATCGGCTTTATCTGCTGGGACTGTGCGTAGATATTCATCAAACTACTGAATTGCAACATTGTTTTATAAAACAATGACCTGCTTTTTGCAATTTCCTTTGTGTTGACTTTATCTATCAGCCACAACAGAACCTTGTTTGAAGAAAACTATTTAAACGGGTTTCTAATACAAGTTAGTTTATTAACATAAGCTACTATTTCATCTATGTCTTTTCAGCTTTATCTATAATCGCCTGTTTTTCTGCAACCGTCTTTTACTTCGTTTGATTCAATTAACTCAACGTGTTATTTCATGATGTAAATACCCATGAACATAATGGTCATCATGGCAATAAATAAGACTTTTTCTTTCATGCAGTTTCTCCTGTGTAGTTAAGCGGTTTTCCGTTCACGCTCAATTGCCGTTATTTGCCTTTAGGTTTCCGACAGATTTCAAATACAATCAAGCTTTGATAAATTCATCAACGGTTATATCAGCAACACGAATTAATCCGCGCAATGTTCCTCGTGCAACTTCAGGATGATTAGGAACAACTAATAATGCTGGGTGTCCTTCCTTATTCATCATGATATGGCTACCCGTTTGCCGTCTAATAATCCATCCTAACCGTTGAAATTTTTTAATAACCTCTGAAGCACTTAATGCAGGAACAGGGGGCATTAGGCAACCTCTACTTGGCAAACTTTGCGCTGGCTGTGCATGTTCAATTCTTGTTTGACTTCAAGATACAGCTTAATCGCATCCTTGATATTGTTTAAAGCCTCCTCTTGCGTTTTACCTTGGCTAAAACATCCTAATAACTCAAGACATTCAGCAACCCATATACCATCTTCATCTGGTTCAAAAACAACGGTGTAATACATAAAACTATCCTCTTTTTAAGTATATAAAGTGAATTTAAGCCGTTTTCCGTTCGAGTTGGTCAATTCTTTTTTTCATTTCAGCAAACCGTTTTTCATCTTCAATAACCGCATAAACTTTTTGTTTCTGGCTATCGTCAAGATTTTCTATCATCTCAATTATGGCTTGGGTTTTAGGCTTGTTCACATTTGTGAGTTCTTTTCCCGTCAATAACCAGTCCAAAGATACATTGTCACGTTTAGATATTTCTACACAAATTTTATAAGGTACAGTGTCACGAGTACGCCAATTAGATATGGTGCTTGTACCTATATTAAGTTTTCTAGCTAGTTCAGCATCATTTTTTACATTATGTAGTTGATATAAACGCTCAAGTACTTCAGTTGTATCGCTCATGATAAAAAAACTCACTTTTGTGTTGACAGATTCCCCATGTATGAGCAATCTATACCTGTAAGCGTAATAATTACACTTACACAAGATTATATAGCTAGATTAGTTAATTAGCTAAAAGAAGCTATGTAAGTGTAATGATTACACTTACAGTGCTGATTTAAGTTAAACCAATAGCTTACAAAAAAGCGGGAATGTAAGCGTAACGATTACACTTACACCTAAATTATACGTAGGAAATACCCTATGAACAAAGAATCGATGCTTGAACAACTGCGCGATGAGTTTGGCACGATACAAGAAGCCGCCGAATACTTTCACACATCGCGGGTATTACTCTATCAAAGCATAGACGGAAAGGGAGCGCGCGCGGTTCGGGTAGCCCTAGCAAAATACTTTAATGCTTACCCTTCTGATATATGGCAAGACGGAACAGATACACGGGTACTAGACGACTATCAAATGACGGAGACAAGACAATGATAACTAGAGCGTGTCATCAAATAGTAAAAAGTGTTATATTATAGGTATATACCCAGATATCGCCAAGGATAAAACAATGAGTCGTCGCTATGCCTTAACCGATGAACAATGGTCAAAACTAGAACCGCTACTCCCTGGGCGTAAAGGACATGTCGGGATGACGGCTAAAGATAACCGCTTGTTTATTGATGCTGTTCTATTCCGTTATCGCAGTGGCATTCCTTGGCGCGACCTTCCCGAACGCTTTGGTGATTTCCGTGTTGTCCATACCCGCTTCAGTCGTTGGTCTCAGAAAGGTGTCTGGGAACGTGTTTTCAAGATACTAAGTGCCGATGCTGATAACGAATATGCCATGATAGACAGCACTATAGTTAGAGCGCATCAACATAGTAGTGGTGGTGGCGCGGATGAAGCCATTGGACGTAGCGCAGGGGGTTTAAGTACCAAGATTAACTCCGTTGTTGACGCACTGGGCAATCCGACCCTTTTTTTTTGACTGCGGGACAGGCAAGCGACCTTGAAGGGGCTGATGCTCTTATTCCTCAGATAAAGGCAAACGCTTTATTGGCTGATAAGGCTTATGATGCTGATGAACGGGTTAGAGATGTTTTAAAACAGAAAAGCATAGAACCTGTGATTCCGTACAGGAAAAATCGTTTAAATCCACCTGATTATGATAAAGCTCTTTATAAGGCACGTTATTTAATCGAGCATTTCTTTGGTAAATTAAAGCAATATCGTGCAATAGCTACACGATATGATAAACGCGCTAGGAATTTCTTAAGTGGGGTTTATTTGGCTTCTACCTTGATTCTTTTAGCTTGAACCTTTAACCCTTCTTATTTGATGACAGGCTCTAACCATTAGGAAATTGAAATATGTTTAATCCACAAACAGGTGAAATTGTTGCCGATGGTCAGTATTTATTAGGTGAGTTGCGCAAAGTCATCGCTAAAGAAGATTTTACAGATAGAGAAACAAAAGAAGTTAGACCGGGGGGCTATGAAATTGAAATATTATGCGAAGTTCCCAATGCTAGAGATTTGCTAATTATTGCCAAGTGTCCGAATCCTGAAGACTTTACGCCCTTACTGAAAAGACGAGTTTTAGTATCCGTAAAAGCGTCCGCTTTCCAGTTTGGCGACCGTGACGCACAAGTATCTTATACCGTTCAAGCAAGCGTTAAACCGATAGCCTTAGATACCTTAATCGGTTCATCTATTCATGCACATCAACACGCCACGCCTGCGGTTGTGCCTGAAAAAATCCCGACCGTTACCGAAAAACCAGTTGAAACAACTGAAAAAGTTGATTCTGTTGTACCGAAAAAAACTTTTATGGGTTCGACGGTATAGTAACCGTATTTTAAAAAGAGAATAAGAAATGACCTATTCAACAGATTTCCGTAAAAAAGTATTGCTCGTTACCAAGCTCTGCTTGGTAATGCCTATTCGCCAAGCTCTGCTTGGCGGGTACTTGAACGCCCCCCGCTTAAGTCCGCTTGTACTCGGCAAGCGGAGCTTGCAAGGCAGGCATTACCAAGCAGAGCTTGGTAACGAGCAAATTTGATAAGTTCTTTTTACTGAATTCTATTTAATCTTTTTATAGTACTGTTGCTATAGTTTTACTGATACAACGGGGAAAGTTACTTGTGTAGATAAGGATGGCTCAACAGCGCAAGCGAACCCTTGCCCAACAGGTAATTGGATATCTGACCCAACAGGGAAGCTGGTTTGTTTTGATAAGAATGGCGTGGCAACTGATGCTAATGCTAATACTGCACCTATGACCTACGCACAAGGTGAAGCCATTATCGGAGGTGTTAAGGGCGTTGGTGATGCTGTAAAGGGAGTTAGTGACGGCATTAAAGGGGTTGGTGATGCCATAAAAGGCGTTAGTGACGGCATTAAAGACGTTGGCGATAAACTAGACGGTATAGGTAACAAACTTAGTGCTAATGCGCCCGCTATTAACTTAAAAATTCCAGAAGGCAACCCAAGACAAGAGCTTACAGATTTACTTGGTACAATTCGCAATGCCTCATCTTTAGATATTCCCAATATCGTACCCGGTCAATGTTCTCTACTTCCCAAGTTTTCCATTCCTTTAGGTTCTAGCACTTACACCCTAGATTTTTCAGAACAAACGTATTGCGATTTTTTCACCGTATTAGCCAGTTTTTTTATTTTTATGGTGGTTCTCTCGGCTATTTTTATCACCTTAACCAAAGGCTAGAAAATGCAAGAATTGATAGATTTTCTTTATGCTGGACTCGTCGCCATTTTTGCGGGTATAGGTGATTTGCTTTTATATGTCTATTTTAGTTTGATGTTGTTTTTAGTTGATATTTTTTGGAAAATGGGACAAGACATTATTGCTTTTTACGATGTGATGGGAAAAATTGACACTCTTTTTTCTAATTTAAACCCCGGTCTTGTCAATGCTTTCGCATTCTTCAAGGTTAAAGAGTGCGTTCATTTGCTAGCCACTGCCCGTATAACCCGCTACCTCTTCTCGTTTATTTCTTAATGTCTATTTTACTTTTTCACGGCGTACCGGGTAGCTTTAAAACCACGTGGGCGGTTTATGAGGGCTTAATTCCCGCTTGGAAAGCAGGCAAGCGCATTATTACCAATGTTCGGGGTTTAACCCAAGAACGTTGTATAGCTATGCTGGGGGAAACAGGTGCAGAAGTCATTAACGAAACCTCAGAAACTGAAGAAGGGTTAAAACAATGGCAACGTTTTTTCCATCATGCACCCAAAGAAGTTCTATTTATTATTGATGAAGTGCAAACACTTTACCCGACAACCATCGGCAAACGTGATTGGGCAAAGTTTGACTATACAGGAACAGAAGACTGGAGACCGCGCGGGGTTTTAGAAGCCTTCCAAAAGCATCGGCATCTTAACTGGGATTTTTATTTCACCAGCCAAGATATGCGCCAAATACACTTAGATATCCGTATGATTATCGAGGGCTGTTGGCGACATACCAACCAAGGCACTGTTGGTGTGAGTGGTTACGTACTGAGGGAATACCACACCCCAAGCCATCCGCGCGTAGTTACCCGTAAAGAAATGGTGTCCGCTAAAAGCGTCGGTAAAGTGGCCTGGCCACTATACGACTCCACCGCAACGGGTCAAACATCAGACACAATTGTTAATGCGAGTATTTTCAAGAGTATTAAACTGTGGATTCTTTTTATTCTGATTGCGGGCGGTTTAATTTACGTTGTGAATGGGATTTTAACTTGGTCATCCAGACATGAAAAAAATAATTCTGATTCTGCTGAAAATTCTACTCGTCCCGCTGAAGTTTCTGGCCATGACGCTACTTCGCTTAATAAGTCTGGTGGTTCTTCTGTGGCTTATAGCAAGGCTCGGGTTGTTCTTCCTCTCAGACCCTACGAGGGTTACAACTTCTACGTACTCGGGGGGTATGCCGTACTCGGTGGAACGCTTGAATACATAGACGACAAGGGACTTAAAAAAACCATCGTTAAAAAACAGATAAAAGCGAAGTTTCTTTTATATTCTGATGATTTGCATTCTAATCTAACGATTGATTATGAGGACTTATATAACGTGGGTTATCGCTTTCAAATTGATGGACGCTGTGCCATGCGCTTGTACTTCGGGGGCGTAGAAAAAGAGAATTTTATTCAACACATTGCTTGCTATCAGGAGATAGAACCAGATAAGGCTAAACCGCCTTTAATGAGCAATGTTAATTTTCCTAGTTTTGGTGCAACAAAATGACAGCTATTATTGAAGGTTCTGAACGGGTTAATTATGTCTTTGATGTGTTGTTAAAAGACTTAGCCAAAACACCGCGCCCTGTCTATCTTTTAAACTTTGAATTTCCAACACGACTTTTTGAAACTTACCCTAAAGTTGTTCTTGTCGATGCTGAAACTTTTGAACTTTATCCTCTTTCATATCTTTTGCCGCTTAATGCGGTTTTCATTGTTAATGACGCACAACGGTTTTTCTCACCACAAGACAAGGACTATCCTCAATTCCTAAAATACTTTCGGTTTCACCGTCATTATGGACACGATTTTTATTTTGTAACGCAGTCAGCCCAATTATTAGAGCCGCCTATTCGTCAATATCCTCAATACTGTCATATGAAGCCCAGTATGTCGCTGAAGGGGATTTTTGTATTAGATAGGTTACTGTTTAAATTCCTTGAAATACTAGATTTTTTTGTAAAACCTTTTATGCTGGCTTTTCTCCTTTTCCTGTTGTTTTTGTCAGTTTATGATTACTTTTTTTGTCCACTATAACGCCACATCTTCACCGTCGTATAGTAAAACGCTTTCCAGTTCTGCCAATAACTTCCGTGCATGTTCCCAACGGGGCGAGGTTGGATGTAATTTTGTCTTAAAGGTTGCTAACACGGCGGTTAAACCGTTCAATTTTGCTTCCGCACTCTCCAGTGACCGCTTGCAGGTTTCCAGCTCGCTTTGCAGTTCCCCTGCTTTCGCTTCTACGGTTTCAAGTTCCGCGTCCTTCTCTTTTAACTCGCTTTCCAGCTTCACAAGCTGAACGTTCTCAATAAGGCTTAATTGTCCTGTGGGTTCTACAGGAATAACATCATCATTTTTCACAAGGGTTAATTGCACGGGTTTGCGTTGGCGTGGGATTCCTAAGTGTTTTGCAATCATTTCCATTACCTCATCGGCTTTATCTGCGGGGACTGTGCGTAGATATTCCTCTATTTCAGCAACACGAGAAACAGGGATTCTAAGGGTTTTAGTGGCTTCACGATTGTAGGCTTTCATGTTGGAAACTCCACGCTATTAGTTGATTTCAATAACATTATAGCGTTTTTTAAGCCCTTTTTCAATCGAAAGATTACATTAAACTACTGAATTGCAACATTATTTTATAAAGCGATGGCCTGCTTTTTGCAATTTCCTTTGTGTGTAAAAAAAGGCAATCTGTTCAGTTGTGCGTAGCACTCCTTAAGTCTTAACTAACAACAAACTTCCTCCCTTATTTTATTTTCTCGTCTGCACTTCCTCCGCGTGGTTAAGCTCGTCAAGGCTAGGACTACTTAACGCCTATTAACCAATGAAGTTTTTTATACAAGTCAAATTTTTTTTTGTCAGACTCTCTCGAGCGCGCGCGCTTTTTTACCTACACAAAAAAAAGTCAGTGGCAGGCAAAAAAAAATTTTACTTTTATCAAAAATTTCATATCTTTTAAGCGTTAAGTAGTCCTAGCCTTGACGAACAGCTTAACAGCGGAGGAAGTGCAGACGAGAAAATGAAATAAGGCCTTGTGTTGACTTTATTTATCAGCCACAACAAAACCTTGTTTGAAGAAGACTATTTGAACGGGTTTCTAATACAAGTGTATTTCTTTACCAATGCAACAGCTTCATCAATTTCTTTTTCAGTCTTATCTATGAACGCCTGTTTTTCGGCAACTGTCTTTTTTACTTCGTCTAACTCAACTTGTTGTTTCATGATATAAACACCCATTACGCAGATAATGACTATCATGATAATAAACAACGTCTTTTCTTTCATGCTGTTTCTCCTGTGTAGTTAAGCCGTTTTCCGTTCACGCTCAATTGCCGTTGTTTGCCTTTAGGTTTCCGACAGATTTCAAATACAATCAAGCTTTGATAAACTCTTCAACCGTTAAACCAGCAACACGAATTAAAGCTCTTAAAGTTCCTTTTTTTACGGGGTCATGATTAGGGATAGACAAAGTAACTAAACTCCCCTCTTTCGTCATAATAATATGACTACCTGCTTGCCTATCTACTTGCCAGCCGAATTTCTTAAAAATCCTAACAATCTCTAAACCCGTTATTGAAGGCAGTTTGGGCATTACGCAGCAACCTCTATTTCATAGGTTTCCACTGTTAAAGGCATTCCTCTTGCCTTACGAACATCTAAACAAAGTGTAATCGCTTCCTGAATGTTCTCTAAAGCCTCTGCTTTAGTTTCCCCTTCGCTAATACATCCCGGAATAGCAGGACATTCCACAATCCATCCACCATCTTCATCATCGGGATACATGGTAATTATTAATCGCATTTTTTCACCTCTTTAAGCGGTTTTCCGTTCGCTCATTAGTTGGTTTAGTTGACTAATTTGTTTCTTCATTTCCTGAAACTGTTTTGCATCCTCAATAACCGCGTAAATTTTTTGTTTCTGGCTATCGTCAAGATTTTCTATCATCTCAACTATGGCTTTGGTTCTAGGAGCTGGTTTAGTTTCACTCTCGAACATTTCACCCATTCCAGTCAGTAGCCAATTTAGATTAATACCGAAATGAGTATTCAGTTTGATAAAAAGCTCTGGGCTTATTTTTCGATTCTCCTCATAAATATAATTTTGCAATGTTCTATAAGGAATATCACATTTCTCACTTAACTCCTTAAGAGAAATTCCTTTAAATTCAACAAACTTTTTTAATCTTTCTGAGATACTCATTTTTATACCTAATTCAGTATTCTTGTATTGACATACACTCATTTCAGTATTAATCTATACCTGTAAGTGTAAGCAATAACACTTACATTAAATTATACAGCTAAATTAAGCGATTACATTATTTAACTTAATGTAAGTGTAAGCACTTACACTTACAGAATTTTTACCCGATAAAACAGTAAGTTGTTAAAAGTAGCAAGATGTAAGTGTAGTCGATAACACTCACACTCAATTATACGTAGGAAATGCCCTATGGACAAAATAATGATGTTGGAAGAACTGCGGGGGGAATTTGGCACGATTGAAGAGGCGGCACAACATTTTCAAACATCGCGTGAAATTCTCTATCAAAGTTTGAACGGAAAGGGAGCGCGCGCGGTTCGGGTAGCACTTGCTAAATACTTTAAAGTTTACCCTTCTCAGATTTGGCAAGACGAAACGAAGGCGAGATTACTAGACGACTATCAAATGACGGAGACAAGACAATGATAACTAAGCAAGTACAAACACTAATGCAGATAACAGGGCTTTCATTGCAAGGCTTAGTGCAGAGTGGTTTAGTTGATGAGGTTGTTATTGAGTACAAGGTTACTTTTAACGGCTTGAATAAACTAGATGAGTTTTTACGTTCTCAACATTCTAAATCTTCTAAACGTTCTAAACGTTTAGCCACTGCAAAGTAGAGAATTAACCATGCAACAACAACCCGTATTAACAGAGAAAGCAAGCGCACTCTGCAACCGCTTACAACAAACACCGCAAGAACTGACCAAACAAGGGCTATTAAAACGACTTGGCGTAACCCCGCACTACAGAGTTACGTTACTGGGTAGCCAAACGTTAAAACAGCTAAAACAACGTAACATGAGTATCACAAAAAGTGATGTAAGCACCTCCGAACAGAAGTGCTTAGACAACACACTGACTGAACCAGAACACCAATGCTTAGAAGAACTACAAGCATGTGACACAGACATACAAATTTTAATAGATGCAGGATTTTTAGAAGAAAAAAATGGGCGTTTATACCCAACAGAAGAAGGCTTTCAACGTTTTGGAGGTGTGTAATGACTCAACCAGATAACTGCTTATGGTGTGATAAAGAATTACCAGAACAACTTGAAGTTGACAGTGACGGGTTTGAAATATGCCCATTTTGTGGTGGAACGTGCAGCCTCTCACTACAAGACGACGACGACGACTTAGAAACTGCCGAATACTGAAAAAAAACCCTAAGCAATGAGAACAACATCACTTAGGGCAGAAATTCAAACCACAACAAAAAAACCGCGTTCTGCACCAACACTACGCGGTTTTTTTTTTAAACCAACACTAAAGGATAGTGTCATGAACGATTATATACCAAAATACTTAAAACAACGCGCCCAATGGGTCAACTGGGCATACAAAACCCGCGAAAATGGCAAACAAAGCAAAATCCCCTATATGCCCAATGGCACACCCGCCAAAACAACCGACCCCTTAAGCCTAAGCACTTATGAAGCTGTACAAAACACAACAGGGTTTAACGGCATAGGCTTTGTACTGCGAGAAGGTGACAACCTCACTGGCATAGATTTGGACCACTGCATTCAAGACGGCAAAATTGAAGCATGGGCTTTGGCCGTACTAGCGCTATTCAACAACACCTATATTGAATACTCCCCCTCAAAACAAGGCTTGCACATCTGGGTCTTTGGCAAGCCAACACGTTGCGGTAAAGGTACAACCGAAAAACGCATAGAAATATACGACTACACCAGCCCGCGCTACTTAACCGTAACAGGTCAAGCGTACAACCAAGACATTACCAATATTGCACACCTGCAACCCCAACTCGACCAACTACACAAACAGTATTTCAAACAAGCTGATGACAAAACCCCCGCTTTCACCCCAACAGACTGCGCGCGCTTGCCTGACATACTTACCCTGACAAAAAACGATATTAAATTCAATGCACTTTATAAAGGAGATTTCACAGGCTACCCCAGTCAATCAGAAGCCGACTATGCTTTGTGTTTAAAATTAGCGTTTTACACCCAAAACAACGCCCAAGAAATCGACCGCTTATTCCGTTCATCAGGACTGTACCGCGAAAAGTGGGACAAAAAGAACGGTGCTTTAACCTACGGACAAAAAACTATCCAAAACGTCCTAGCCAAATCAAGCAACACAATACAACACAAGCCAAATAACACAGGTGATTTTGTGCAACCTGTTCAGACTGAACAAACCAGCAAGCCCACAAAAACCCATGAAAGCCTACCCGCCCAATCCCAACTGGGCGAATACCTAGCCGACAAACTAAAAAATTTAGCCTTTGATGATGTCCGTGAAGACTGGGTTATCTACAAAGATAACCACTGGCAAACCATCACCAACAGAGAAGCCCTACGCTACATTAACACCCACATCAAGCGTGAAGTGGGAGAACTAGGCTATTCAAGTGCTTTCCTAAATAGCGTTACTTCCTTTATTCAAATACTATCCAGTCATTCCGATTGGAACACCATAAAAGAAGCCATTCCCTTCAAAAACGGCATACTCAGACTCACAGACAGAAAACTAATTGCACACTCCCCCCAACACCGCAACACATGGATAATTCCCTACGACTACAACCCACTTGCAACCTGCGAACCCATTACCCAATGGCTAAACGAATGCGTCAACAACAAACCTGACCAAGTGCAGTTACTCCGTGCTTATATGAACGCCATTTTAACGGGGCGTGTTGACCTGCAACGCTACCTAGAACTCATTGGCTCGGGTGGAACAGGAAAAGGCACATTCATAAGACTCTGTGAAATGATGATGGGTGCAGACAATTGTCATTCTACAGAACTCAAACACCTAGAAAATAACCGCTTTGAAACCGCTAACCTCTACGGCAAACGACTCATTACCGTTACCGACTCACAAGGCTATGCAGGCGATGTAAGCGTTTTTAAGGCTTGTACGGGGGGCGATTCAGTTCGTTATGAAGAGAAGAACAAGCAGGGTGGTAGAGGCTTTAAATTAGAAGCCTTATTTATATTGGCCGCTAATGAACCCATAGCCAGCAAAGACTACACCAGCGGCATTAGTCGCCGTCGTATTACAGTTACTTTTAACAACCAAGTAGCGAGCACAAAACGCCGAGATTTAACCACTGAATTTTCCCCCCACATCGGCGGGCTTATCAACTGGCTGTTAGACATGCCCACAGAACACGTTACCGCCCTAGTTCGAGATACCAGCCAAACCGTCCCTAGTCTTGCTATTACCGAATACGAAAACCTACTAGCCGTCAACCCACTCGCCCAATGGCTAGACGAAAACATCGTTTACATCCCAGACACACAAACCTTTATAGGCAACTGTGAGCGAGAAGACGGCAAAATAATTAATATGGAAACTAAGCTTTATCCCAACTACGTTCACTACTCAGAATCTAGTGGCAATAGACCGCTTTCACTTGTTCGTTTTGTCTCTCTATTGCTTGAGCTTTGCCGTTCACAACTGGGGTTAAGCGACATAGAAAGGATTGTAACCCGTGAAGGTAGAGTTATCACAAATCTTGCTGTTAAGTGTGGCACAAATGACGCACATGAATCCCCTCTTTCGGCAAAATTTAAAACTTCGAAAAACCCCAAAAACCCTTCACTATTAAGCACCATGCGGGTTTCAACCCTTAACCAACCCTTCACAACCCTTAACATTAAGCACGGCGCGGGTTTTCAAGAACACAAACACCCTGTGTTATTAAATCCTGATAAAGATAGTAAGGAAATGGTGAAGGGTTATGAAGGTGTTGCGTTGTCGGAAATCCGCACCGTGCTTAATGGTGAAGGGTTTGAAGGGTTTTCTAAAAACTCTACCTATATTGCAAAACTTTTACAAGATTTGTGGTATTCCTGCAACAGCGAAAACTCCATTAACTTACTAGATGAGGCAAGACTACCAGAAGCGTTTTACAAACAATTTACCCAAGTTCTAAGCACCCACAAAAACCTAACTGCGGTTCATATAGCCTCCATCGTGCAACGGATGCTAACGATATGACCGAAATACTTTTCACTAAAGCCCTAGAAGACTACCTAAACGAAACAAAAAGCAGAGTATCGCACCCGATAGACCTATCGCGGAGCAAACACCTGATGAACCACTTTCAAGGGCTAACCGTACAAGACATAAAACGTACCCACGTACGCCAATACGTCAAACAACGCAAACAAGCCAACATGAAACCCCACACCATAAACGGAGAACTGCGCCTAATTAGTGGTGTTATAAACCAACTCAACTACGACAACGACTGGAACTTACCCAACCCCACCCTAGGGTGCAGAGAAAAAAAACCGAGGGGGCGGAAAAGATGGGCAACCGAAGCCGAGGCAAAACACCTAATCCAAGCCGCAAGCGAATCAAAAAACCGCCTACTACTCCCCTTCATACAACTAGCCCTATCGACAGGCATGAGAAAGGGAGAAATTCTCAATCTTCGCTGGGCGCAAATAGACTGGGAAGCAAAAACCATATACCTAAACCAGACAAAAAATGGAGACCCTGCGGCAATACCCCTAAACCGATACGCCCTACACATCCTAAACCAACTAAAACAATACCGAGTGCGTAGCAGTACATGGCTATTCAGTCACCCCAACGGCGAAAGACTCCAAAACATCAAAACCAGCTTTGGCACGGCTTGCCGAAAAGCCAAGATAGAAGGGTTGACGATACACGACTTAAGAAGAACGGTAGGGAGTTGGTTAATCAATGGAGGAGAAAGACTAGAAATTGTCCAAGACGTGCTAAGACACCGAGATATAGGCACAACGCGAGAATACTACGCACATCTGGAAAAAAGCAAGGCAAGAGAGGCACTTGAAAAGTTGGATAATACAAAAATCTATATATTAGAGGACACTAATATACGCAAAAACGAATAAGCCTTTATAAGCTATTGATTTTAATATGGTCGGAGTGAAAGGATTCGAACCTTCGACCCTTACTTCCCGAAAGTAATGCTCTACCAGGCTGAGCTACACTCCGACTTTGTTGTATTGTTTGCAGTTTTTTAGTAACTGCGATTGACTGAGAAATGTGCGAGAGAATGAAGCGCGTCTAGGTAGGGGGTTGACGGCAAACCATTTAAGGCTTCTAGGGCTTTTTGCATTTCTTGTATTGCAGACTGTTTAGTATATTCTATCGCGTTTGTTGATTCAATAGCTGTTAGGACTTGTTTGATGTTGTCGCGTCCGCCGTGGCGGATGGTTTCTTGGAGCATGGCTTTTTCTTCGGGAGTACCATGTTTCATTGCATAAATGAGTGGTAGGGTGGGTTTGCCTTCGGCGAGGTCGTCGCCAACGTTTTTGCCCATTTCTTCAGCGGTTGAGCTGTAGTCGAGTACGTCATCGATGATTTGAAAGGCTGTTCCTAAGTGCATTCCATAGCGTGCTATTGCGTCTTCGTTTGTTGGCGGTTGTTGGCTGATTATTGCGCCTAGTTGTACAGCAGCTTCAAAGAGTTTTGCGGTTTTAGAGCGGATGACGGTTAGGTAATCGGTTTCTGTTACATCGGGTTCGTGACAGTTGAGGAGTTGCATCACTTCGCCTTCGGCAATGATATTTGTCGCATTAGAGAGAATTTCCATGATGCGCATGTTTTTGACTTCTACCATCATTTGAAAGGCGCGAGTGTAGAGAAAATCGCCAACTAAAACACTGGCTTCGTTACCCCAGACGGCATTTGCTGTTTGTTTGCCACGTCGGAGTTCTGAGGCATCGACTACATCGTCGTGTAATAACGTTGCGGTGTGAATGAATTCTATAACTGCAGCGAGTTTGATATGGTCTGTACCTTGGTAACCAAACGCATTTGCACTGAGAATGAGAAGAACGGGGCGTAGGCGTTTTCCACCACTATTGATGATGTAGTTGCCTAATTGGTTGATGAGTATAACCTCTGAACTAAGTCGTTTTTGAATCAGGGTGTTGACAGCTTGCATGTCGTTTTTGATAAGCGTTTGGATAGCAGTAATATCCATCATAATTAAATTTTTTTATTGAGTTAGTGAAACACAGGTGTGTAAGTTTATGGGTAAATCTTTTGTTATTCTGGGCAGTTTAAACGCTTTTTTGGCGGTTAGTTTGGGCGCATTTGGCGCACATGGTTTAAAGCCTGTGATGAGTGCGGAGATGTTTGCGGTGTATCAAACGGGTGTTAATTATCATCTATTTCATGCACTGGGGTTGTTAATTATTAGTGTATTAGTGCAGTTATGGACTTCATCTCGTTGGGTTGTCATGGCAGGTTGGTTTTTGTTGGCGGGTATTATACTGTTTTCAGGTAGTTTGTATGTACTCAGTCTAACAGGTGTGCATTATTTTGGCGTTGTGACTCCAATTGGGGGGAGTGCATTTTTAGTGGGTTGGTTATTGCTTTTGTGGGCGGGAATTAAGGCATAAAGCAGGTTGTTTTCTTGTGGGTAAATCAAGTGAATAGGGCTTGTGTCATATTTATGACATGTGTCAGAATAACACACAGAGCTTTGCACCTTGAGCCGAAAAATAACTAAAGGATTTTGGATTATGGCTGATTTACCCAGCTTGTTATTAGTAGATGATGATCAAGCAATTACTGAGTCTTTTGCGTTTGTATTACGTGATAGTTTTATGGTAAGTGCTGTTTCTACGCGTGAGGAAGCAAAACGCTTTCTTTATACTGCGCCTGTTTTACCCAATCTTGCGTTGATAGATTTAGGCTTACCGCCAACACCGCATGGACCAGAAGAGGGGTTTTCGTTGGTTTCGGATTTGTTGGCGTTTAATCCTAGTATGAAAATTCTTATTTTATCAGGTCAGGATACGCAGGATAATGTCCGTCATGCTTTAACGTTGGGTGCGGTGGATTTTATTCCTAAACCTTGTGACATTGAGTTGTTGAAAACCCGTTTAAAGCATCAAGTGATGATTTTTGATGCAGAGCAATATGTTGCAACGCCCGTGGAAAAGCGTGAATGTCATTTGATTGGACAAAGCAGTGCAATGAATATGCTTCGTTCACAAATTCAGCAATTTGCTAATTCGCCTTTTTCTGTTTTAATTCAAGGGGAATCAGGTTCTGGTAAGGAGTTGGTTGCCCAATGTTTGCACACACAAAGTTGTCGGGCGGTTTTGCCTTGTCTTACGCTCAATTGTGCAGCGTTTACCTCGGAACTTTTAGAAGCTCAATTGTTTGGACATGCTAAAGGTGCATTTACGGGTGCAGGCACTGCTCGGGCGGGATTTTTTGAAGAGGCTGGCGATGGTAGTTTGATTTTAGATGAAATTGGTGAAATGCCTTTATCGTTACAGTCTAAGTTGTTACGTGTTTTAGAGAATGGTGAGTATTATCGTATTGGTGAAACTAAAGTCCGTCAGTCTAACGCTCGCATTATTGCTGCGAGTAATCGGGACTTACGCGAGGAAGTGCAAGCAGGACATTTTCGCGCCGACTTGTATCATCGTTTAAGTGTCTTAACCATTCGCGTTCCGCCTTTGCGTGAGCGTGGCGATGACCGTTTAACATTATTAGAGCATTTTCAGCAGTTTTATAAGGAAATGGGAACACTTTTCCAGTTGGACAATAACGCGAAACAGGCATGGATGGCGTATAGTTTTCCCGGTAATATTCGTGAGTTACGCAATATTGTGATACGGATTGGGGCAAAATATCCTAATCAAGCGATTAGTCGTTCTTTGTTAGAGATGGAGTTGGAAACGGATATTAATCGTCAAGAATTGGCGGATATTGATTCTGAAGAGGCGATTTTACGCCAAATTAATCAGGGAAATTTTTCACTGGATGATGTGTTGTTAGATTGGGAACGGCGATATATTAATGCGGCATTGACAACTAGTCAGGGTAATTTAAGCAAAGCTGCGCGAGTGTTGGGGATTAATCGCACGACGTTGTATAGCAAAATGCAACGCATGGGAAAAACGACCCCTAGTGCATAGCTATAAAAAAGCCATTCACTAAAACTAAAGTGTGAATGGCTAGAAAAGTCTTGTTAAATTAGTCGTTGGTTTTGGTATGTTTGCGACAACACTCATCTCAATTTTTATAATTCGTCATTGTAATGCACGTTTTTGTGTGCGCTGAATTTGGCGGAGTAATACTAAGCTATAATGGGCTTTAGGGTGTCCTTGACGGGCTGCTTTACTTAACCAGAATAATGCCCTATCAAAGTTTTGTTGGGTTGCTTCCCCTTCTGAATACATTAGCCCTAATTGGTATTGTGCTTCTGCATTTCCTTGTTCAGCTTGCCAATAAGTTTTTGAAAAATCAGTTTTCTCTAGGTTCATCATTACCACACCACCATTATGTACGCTGTCGTTTTTTAAGCTAAATGAAAATTATTATCATTCAAACTCAAAAAAAAGACAATCATTGTTTTGTACAAGGACAGTGTGTAGCACTACATCCATGTTGTGGAATATAACCACATTTATCTAAGCAGCGGGCTAAATCGCAAACGCTACGTTTGCAGGCAATAAAAGGAATTTGTTGGTCTTTTGCTTGTTGACGAAAATTACGCATGACATTGTGTCCTACAAAGTCAGTGAAAAGAATCATCAAATCCGCCTTTGTCCAATAAGTATTGGAGCATTTTTGTGCTTTAGGACATCGTCCTGTAATGTGGCGATATTCTGATAAGCCTCTTTCTTTTAAGACATTTTCAATATTTCCTAAGCGGTCTGCGCCGACTAAAATAACCATTAATTTCACCCCAGTAAATTGTTATGTTTTTAAATGATAATGATTCTCATTAGCATTGTAAAGAGGGGATGATTGTTTTATCTTATTTTAGTATCGCGTTTTTATTGATTTTATTATAATTAATAACGGTTTATATTGTTTTAAACCATTGTTGTATCGCCGTTGGAAAATTGGGACTGGTTGGGTCATAGCCTAGTAATTCTAAAAGATAACCCGGTGCAATACTGCCGCTGCGACCGCGTACAATGGCTTTAACTTGTCCAATTGCAACGATTTTTTTATCTTGTTGAAAACGGTGTTCTAAGTAAAGACATTGATTGTCCCAGCACAATAAACGGGTGGATAGTTCGTATTTTTGTAGCACTTTGAGGGGGTAAAAATAATGTAAATTAATTGCTACTATGTTAAAAAGCCATCGTTGACGACGTGTCAAAACCCGTAAGCCCATGCGAGTAATTAAGTCGGTATAACCCAATTCCATCATGCTTAAATAGCGATTAGTTTGCAGATTACCGTGTAGGTCTATATCTGTCGGTAACACACGCAGGTGTAGGATAGACTCATCTAACGGGGTAAGTGATTCTCCCCGCCAAGTCTTTAATAAAACCAGCAAAAGGCGAAAATACAGATTCATACACTGCTCGCATGATGAATAAAGTGGGCGTTATAGTAGATTTTGCTTGAAATGATGTTATCTGTTAAGACAATTTTTCAAGGCGTTTGTAAAGCGTTTATACTGAGTCTATCACAGTCGTATGAATTGCTTGAATGGGATATTCATCAATTAATGCGTGTATTGCGCGTGCGCGTGTGGGTGAAACAATCGCTTGTATGCTAATATTTTCTGGTGCTTGTGTGGTCAGATAATGACGAATTAACGCGACAATATGTCCTGCATAACACCCCACTAAATCATCTTCATGGGCTAAACGACTCACAACACCCCAATCATCTAATAAAGGCATTGCGGCAATAACACCATCAGGCATAGCGGGCAGGAAAATTTGTGAGGGACGCGGTTTGAAGGGAAACGCAGCTTCTGCCGTTAAAAAACAAACCATAGTTTGTGCTTGTTGTTGCACACGTAAGCGATTAACGAGAAAAACCAGCGATGCAATATAGTTATTTTCTGCGATTAATAAAGTGATAGGTGATTGAAAAACAATAAATGGCTTGTGTAACAGGGTTGCTACATATTGCGTTCCTATTTGATATAAGGCGGCATTTGCAGAACATAAAACATCTAACGTCTGTTGAGCAGGATTAACACGCATCACAGGCAATATATTATCCAGCTTTATGAATAGTAAGTAATTATTTTCTAAGAGCGGAATTTCTGGCGGAATCGCCAAGCATAACAGCACGTAACCATTCGCCTGTGGCGTATTGGCAAGAATTGTGACGGGAAACAAAGGGGAAGAAAACGCTTCCCCTTGACTGCTCTCTGTCTGAGAGCAGTGTAACGGCTTACTATTCAACATTACATGGGTAAAGGCATTTCTTTACCGTTGACCATTAACTTGCCTGCTTTTAAGGTTGCATTCAGTTTAAACTGTTCACCCGTAGGGACTAATAAACCTTGTTTCACAACATCTTCAATTTGTTGGTCAATCATGGTTTGCATTTGTTTTTCTTGCTCTTCGGTCATTTCTTCGCCCGAGCCCATTTGCATCCACATGAGTTGTTCGATGAGACCTTTATCAATCACAAAATCAGCTTGACCAGACAGCGCGTTTAACATAGCGGCACTGTCATCCATCTTCAGGGGTTTGCTACCGTCTAAACTGATGGAGAAACCACCATCTAATTGACCTTCTTCAGTTTTTAGGTTTAGCTTAGTCATGGCAATTTCAGGAGATTTCGCCATTAACTTGGGTAAGGCTTGCATCAATGAACCCATCATTGCCATGCCCATCATGGATTCATCCATTTTGCCTGCCATTTGTTGCTTGCGCATCTCGGAGGCGGTTTTTTGGATTTCTAGCAATGCAGCGATATCTAACTTACGAAGTTCGATATTAGATAGAAAGCTCAGGTCTATTTCTTCTTGGCTGGCAAAGAATTTGTCTAAGGAGAAATTCAGCGTGTAATTAGCAACTTCTTTTTCTTCTTGGGTGTCAAATTTGACGGATAGGTTGTTGAGCTTAAACTGGGATTCTTCAGCCTTATTATCAACATTCACATCGGCAATGCTAAAACTGCCTTTACCCAGTTCTAAACCACTTGTGCCTTTTCCGCCTGTAAAATCAACCAGAATTTTATTAAAGACGAACTGCACATCTTTATCGCCACCTTCCAACGAAGGAAGATTGAAGTTTAACTTAGTGGGATATAAATCCGCATCTAAATCAGCCGAAAATGTAGTTTTTGCAAGGGTGGCTTTAAACGTATCTTCGATATCGATGGTTGCGCCAGCAAGTTCAAACGCTTGTGACATGGTGCTAAAGTCTTCAGGGAATTTTACTTGTCCTGTTAAACCTTGCCAATCAATAACGCCTTTCTCGCCTTTTTTAGTGCCTTCATACTTATAAGCAGGCACGGAAACATCGCTGACACCTTGACCATCTGCACCAACATTGGTTTTAACGGTAATAGGAGGTAAACCCTTTAACGTTTTCGCCAATTCGCTACTGAAAATAGGTTTAATTTCCGTTGTCATTTCCAGCGGTTTGCCCTTGGCTAATTGGGCAATTAAATCCTGCTTTAATGCCCCCAAAAGTGCCAATGGGTCAGAATCTACTTTAGCAGTCGGTTGTGCTTTACCACCAACAGTATGTGTAACAGAAAATCCTTGTAAATCAGATTCAGACTTCGTTTCTTTTGCAACTTCTTTTGCAGGTTCTTCAGTTTTTTTCTTGTCTGCATAGACGGGGAGGGAAAGTGTTACAGAACCCGCTAAAACAGTAATTATACTGAGGTGAAGTAATTTCTTCATGTCAACATCCTTTATAATATGATTATGATTCGATGGAAGGATTTACACGACAATTCGTTGAATAAATCACATTTGACAACTGTAATACGAACAAATGTAAGAACAACATCTTAAGATGGTTTAAGTCATCATTAACCGTCATTCTATGTGTCCACTTAACGAGCAATATTTACACCACCCGCCTGTTGAACAATCATGACAAGCATTGTCCACTATAATAGGATAACTTTACAACCACTAAACGCCTTTTCTTGCTTTTTTATAAATAAAAACAATTGATTGACAAATACAAACCTGTAGTCGAGTAGGTGGTTAATTCTTTTTACATAACCAATTATTATTAATCGGCTTTTCTCGCAGGCATTTACTTTAATATTTATCCCCTATCAAGGCTTGCGTTTATTATAGGCAGTGCAAAAAAAGAGAGCTATTGGGGAAGTTGCTTATGGTTAGTAACCCGCTATTCATCTGCTAATAAGCGGCTGATGACCATTCGCTGAATATCACTTGTTCCTTCATAAATTTGAGCAACACGCACATCTCGATAAATGCGTTCCACAGGAAAATCACTTAAATATCCATAACCGCCATGAATTTGAATGGCTTGTGAACATACTTTTTCCGCCATTTCCGATGCGAATAATTTTGCCATACAGGCTTCTTTTAAACAGGGTAAATTTTGGTCACGTAAACTGGCCGCTTGCCAAATTAACAATCGTGCCGCCTCAATTTGGGTTGCCATATCGGCTAGACGAAAGGCAACTGCTTGATGTTGGATAATTGCCTTACCAAAAGTTTGTCGGTCTTTTGCATATTGTAAAGCAGCTTGATACGCTGCCCGTGCCATCCCAACCGATTGCGATGCAATACCGATACGTCCGCCTTCTAAATTTCCCAATGCAATTTTATAACCTTCACCCTCTTTACCTAATAAATACTCGGTTGATAAGCGCACATTATCCAAAATAATCTGTGCGGTATCCGACGCATGTTGACCTAATTTTTCTTCCAAACGGGCGACGATATAGCCTTGTGTATCAGTTGGTACAATAAACGCGCTAATTCCTTTTTTTCCCGCACTTGGGTCAGTCACTGCAAATACAATGGCTAAATCGGCTTGTTTTCCAGAGGTTATAAATTGCTTTACCCCATTTAATACATATTCATCCCCCTCACGCACAGCGCGTGTTCGTAAATCCGCCGCGTCCGACCCTGCTTGTGGTTCTGTTAGGCAAAACGCACCTAATAATTCTCCACGTGCCATCGGTTTTAAAAAACGATTTTTTTGTGCATCAGTTCCATACTTTAACAGTGGCATACACGCGAGCGAATTAACCACGCTAATAATGGTTGAACATGCACCATCACCCGCAGCAATTTCTTCAATCGCGAGTGCAAAAGAGACATAATCCGCTCCCACACCACCCCATTCTTCAGGGATAATAATGCCAAAAAACCCCAATTTTCCCATTTCATTAATAGCTTGTTTAGGAAAGTGATGTTCTTTATCCCATTGTGCCGCATACGGGGCGAGTTGTTCTTGTGCAAATTCCCGTGCCATTTCGCGAATCATGCGTTGTTCTTGTGTTAATTGCATGTGGGTTTCCTTTGGTGAAAAATTACGCAGATACTTACAAAATTTATATAAAAAATTGATATTATTACTATTTTGCAAGCAGTTTATTATTGTTTTGCGTGTGTCTGAATTAAATTTTTTAGAACGGATATCACCACATTAAGCGGTGTTATCCGTTTATTTAATTAGCGTTTAAATATGGATATTAAAACTGTTCTTCTTGTAAGGCTAAGGTACTTACCGCGCCATTCATTACACTATAAGCCAATCCACTGGCTTGCATTAACACATGTTCTGCATAAAACCGAGCCGTGATTAATTTAGCTTCATAAAAATGGGGGTCTTGTCCTTTTTGTAATTGGGCTTGCGCGATTAATGCGGCTTTTGCCATCTGCCAACCCCCTGTAACAATTCCAAATAAACGTAGATAAGGAACAGCAACGGCTGAAGGTTGTTTAGGATTTTGCGCGTAATTGGCTAATATCCATTCGGTTGCTTCGGTTAAAGCATGAATACTATCGGTAAATGCACGATGAATGGCAGCACAATCATCGCCTACGGCGTTAGCGAGTTCTGTTGCAACACCGCTCATTTCAGCAAGCAATACTTTTGCGGTCGCACCATTTTCACGGGCAATTTTTCGTCCAACTAAATCGCTGGCTTGGATGCCTGTTGTCCCTTCATAAATGGTGGTAATCCGTGCATCACGGAAATGTTGCGCCGCACCTGTTTCTTCAATAAAACCCATTCCACCATGAACTTGCACTCCTGTAGAAGTAATTTCAATGGAGGCTTCTGTACACCAGCCTTTAACGATTGGGGTTAATAAATCAACCAGTGCCATTGCGGCCTGCTGTTTGGTCGTGTCTGATTCAGCAAGGGCTTTATCCATATATGCGGCGGTTACATAAGCGACAGCACGCATGGCTTCAATTTGCGATTTCATCGACATCAACATACGGCGCACATCAGGATGTTTGATAATCGCTACCCGTTCCCCGCCTTTTACGCCCATTTCACGCCCTTGAGTACGTTCTTTAGCATAACGTAGGGCTTGTTGATAAGCGCGCTCTGCAATCGCAACCCCTTCTAATCCAACGGATAAACGCGCATGGTTCATCATGGTAAACATATATTCTAAACCACGATTTTCTTCACCAACTAAATAGCCGACTGCTCCCGCTTTGTCGCCAAAAACCATAACGGCAGTAGGGCTTGCGTGAATACCAAGTTTGTGTTCAATCGA
This sequence comes from Beggiatoa leptomitoformis, assembly GCF_001305575.3. Taxonomy (NCBI): domain Bacteria; kingdom Pseudomonadati; phylum Pseudomonadota; class Gammaproteobacteria; order Thiotrichales; family Thiotrichaceae; genus Beggiatoa; species Beggiatoa leptomitoformis. Next base: position 528,693 of record NZ_CP012373.2, on the reverse strand, counting down.
GGTGCAATAGACATCATTGCGCTCGCCTAAACTGCCATCTGCTTTCACCAAGAATTTTGGCACAACAAATAAAGAGATACCTTTTACGCCTTCAGGTGCATCAGGGGTACGTGCAAGGGTTAAGTGAATGATATTGTCTGCCATATCATGCTCACCCCAAGTAATAAAGATTTTTTGCCCACTGATGAGATAATGGTCGCCATTAGGCACGGCTTTCGCTCGCACAGCACTTAAATCAGACCCCGCTTGTGGTTCTGTTAAATTCATTGTGCCTGTCCATGTGCCTTCAATTAATTTGGCTAAATAAACCGCTTTTAATGCGTCACTACCATGATGCGCAATGGCTTCAATCGCGCCTTGAGTCAACATTGGGCATAAACCGAAGGACATATTAGCGGCATGCCACATTTCGCTAACGGCGGTACTGACTAAAGCGGGTAAACCTTGCCCGCCAAAATCGGGATTACTGTGTAAACCATTCCAACCGCTTTCCACAAATTGCGTATAGGCTTCTTTAAAGCCCGTTGCCGTCGTGATAACCCCAGCTTTTAAAGTGTTACCTTGAATATCACCACTATAATTTAAAGGGGCAAGCACTTCAGAGGCAAGTTTATTGGCTTCGTCAAGAATAGAGGTGACTAATTCAGCCGTCGCATCTTCATAAATGGGATAGGTATTAATCGTTGATAAATCAGCTAATTCATTGATAACAAATTGCATATCACGAATAGGGGCGATATAGGTCATAATAAATCCTTTATTGCATTATTGGTTGTTATTTGTAAATGCGAATAAATTCGCACTGACTTGCGAGTGGTCTATTGTTGGTGGTGCTAAATAAGGATAAGTCATTTTCCTAATGAGAGATTGTCTGAATCAGGATTTTCAGGACTAATGGAATTTACCGCATTCTAAATGCTATCGCGCTTACGCCTATTAACACTGAAAACCCTAATTTAGATAACTATTATATTTATCCTTTTTTGTTTAGCACTCCCTAACGCTTTCCGTTTACGGAAAGGGAATGCTACAACGCCAAAAATTGTCGTTTATAATGATTACCCACACCGATTTTACTACTGTTGTTTTAAAATTAAGAGCGTTATATCGTCAAATACGTCGAATAGTTTTTTATCTCTTAATACGGAACATTTTGTTAATCCTGTAAATTCTGATTAAGATAAACGTTAAAAAGAAAAAATGGACAACATCACTCGAAACGATGGTATCCGTGCTATCTTTCAACGCATTAACCCATATAGGCTATGTTCAATAATATCTGAATGAATTTGTCTTCACAAAATGGTGATATAATTACGCGATACCCGTTTGATAACACTATAAACGAATATTAAAGTTATTAAACGCCATAAGTTATTCTCGTTGCCCTTAATATCAATATCGACTTTTTCCCATGACAACTGCTACGCCCTGTTCTGCCCGTGTGCGGGTAAAAATTTGTGGGATTACGCGCCCACAAGATGCTATTAGTGCGGCACTGCTTGGTGCGGACGCGATTGGTCTAGTGTTTTATCCCAAAAGTCCGCGCAACGTCTCTATTCAACAAGCCCAACGTATTCTGCAAACACTCCCTTCTTTTGTTACCGTTGTTGGCCTATTTGTCAACGCAGACGCTAAATGGGTACAGGAAGTTATACACAACGTTCATATAGACGTGTTGCAATTTCACGGTGAAGAATCGCCCAGCGAATGTGAATCCTACAACAAGCCCTATATCAAAGCGATACGTATGCAAGCAGATACCGACCTACACACTATCGCGACACGCTACGCGAGTGCGCAAGCGTTACTGGTTGATAGCTATGTAGAAGGTGTACAAGGCGGAACAGGCATTGCGTTTGATTGGCGACGGATTCCACGTAACTTATCCAAACCTGTGATATTGGCAGGGGGATTAACGATTAATAATATTCATCAAGCTCTTACCGTTTCTCATCCCTATGCGGTTGATGTCAGTGGTGGGGTAGAATCTTCCAAAGGTATTAAGTCGGCAGAAAAAATCGCCGCATTTATTCGAGGTGTATCCATGTCAGCGGCTACCGTTAGCGCGTTAGAAAATTTAGAATCAACCTTATTACCTGATGCACAAGGACATTTTGGAAAATATGGTGGACGATTTGTTGCAGAAACACTCATGCAACCCTTAGAAGAATTACGGATTGCATACGAAAAATATATGCAAGACCCTGAATTTCTAGCTGAATTAAATAGTGATTTACAACATTATGTGGGCAGACCCTCGCCGTTATACCACGCCAAACGCTGGTCAGAACGTTTAGGCGGCGCGCAGATTTATTTAAAACGCGAGGACTTAAACCACACAGGCGCGCACAAAATTAACAGTGCGTTAGGACAAGCCATTCTTGCCAAACGCATGGGTAAAACCCGCATTATCGCTGAAACAGGCGCAGGACAACACGGTGTTGCTACTGCCACAGTTGCCGCCCGTTTTGGAATGGAATGCGTGGTTTATATGGGCGAGGAAGATATTAAACGTCAAACGGTAAATGTGTATCGGATGCGTTTACTCGGTGCAGAAGTGCGTGCCGTTTCTTCAGGCTCAAAAACCCTAAAAGATGCATTAAATGAAGCCATGCGCGACTGGGTGACTAATGTAGATAATACTTTCTACATTATTGGTACAGTTGCAGGGCCACATCCTTACCCAATGATGGTGCGCGATTTTCAAACGATTATCGGACGTGAAGCCCGCCAACAGATTAAAATTCAAGCAGGACGGCTACCTGATGCAATTTGTGCGTGTGTTGGTGGTGGTTCAAATGCGATGGGTTTGTTTTACCCCTTTATTCACGATAAAAACGTGAAAATTTATGGTGTAGAAGCGGGGGGTGATGGTATCGAAACAGGACGGCATTCAGCTTCTTTAACAGCGGGTAAACCGGGCGTTTTACACGGTAATCGCACTTACTTAATGAGTGATGAAAACGGCTTAGTCATAGAAACGCATTCAGTTTCTGCGGGTTTAGATTATCCCGGTGTAGGACCTGAACACGCGTGGCTAAAAGACACAGGGCGTGCGCAATATGTCACGATTACCGACAGCGAAGCGATTGCCGCTTTTCACGATTTAACCCGTACTGAGGGGATTATTCCCGCTTTAGAATCCAGTCATGCTTTGGCATTTTGTAACAAACTCGCGCCCACCTTGAATAAAGACCAGATTATTGTGGTCAATCTTTCAGGACGTGGTGACAAAGACATTAACACCATCGCCACGTTGGAAGGGATTAAAATCTAGTTATGAATCGTTTACAAACTTGTTTTGCAACGTTAAAAACACAACACCGTGCTGCACTCATTCCGTTTATTACCGCAGGTGACCCACAACCCAGTATAACAGTGCCTCTCATGCACAAATTGGTTGAGGCAGGCGCGGATGTGATTGAATTAGGGATTCCTTTTTCTGACCCTATGGCGGATGGTCCTGTGATTCAACGGGCAAGTGAGCGGGCAATTCTTGCAGGCACACATTTATGTGATGTGTTGACGATGGTCGAAACTTTTCGTCAGCAGGATAAAAAAACACCTGTTGTATTAATGGGATATTTAAATCCAATTGAAATTATGGGGTATGAAAAATTCGCCCAGCGTGCAGAACAAGCTGGCGTGGATGGTGTCTTAACGGTTGATTTACCGCCCGAAGAATCAACAGACTTAGGGCAAGCATTGCGTAATCACCATCTTGCACCTATTTTTTTGCTTTCACCCACGAGTACAGAAGAGCGGGTAAAACGCATTTGTACCCAAGCAAGTGGCTATTTGTATTACGTGTCGCTGAAAGGGGTAACGGGTAGCGCGAATTTGGATACTGACGCAGTACAAGCGAAAATTACTAATATACGCAAATATACACAATTACCTATTGGCGTTGGTTTTGGTATTCGTGATGCAGAAACGGCAGGGAAAATTGCAAAAATCAGCGAGGCGGTAATTGTTGGCAGTGCTTTAGTACAACGCATTGAAACGACTGCACCAGAGCAATTATTAACGGTATTACCTGCATTTTTGCGGGAGTTAAGAATAGGAATGGATAGTTAAGTAGGATGATATAGCACCGTTAACACGGCTTTATATTGGTATTAGCTGTTTTTAGTGTGCTAAACAATGAAGGGAATTAGGTTCTAGTTAGAGCCTAATTCCCTTTTCTTTTTCAATCGTTTGCATCTGTAACTATTTTCAAAGACCTAATAGGGTTTAAAACTTATTAGGTCTTATGTATTTCACAGATAAAAAACGATTAGCGTAACACTTCGCCCGCGTTAAGAATGGTAATTTCTACACGACGATTTTGCTGACGACCCCCAGCAGAATCATTGCTTGCAATGGGTCGTGCTTTACCAAAACCACGCGCTAAAATGCGGTTAGAAGCAACGCCACGTTGAATCAAGGCAAAACGCACAGAATCTGCACGACGCTCTGATAACGTCATATTATATTGGTCACTTCCAACGCTATCGGTATGTCCTTCAACTAAAATATTTCTATCCGCATTTTGCTGAAGGAATAATGCAATTTTATCAATATTGCCTAATGCACCCGGCATTAATTCGGCTTTATTCGTCTCAAACAATACATCACCCAGCGTTAAAACTAACCCTCTATCCGTTTGTTTGCCTTTTAACTCAGCTAATTGCGCTTGTAACGCACGGGTTCTTTCCATCTCCGCTTCTAATCGTTTTCTCGCGGCTTCGGCTTCTTTCGCTTTTGCTTCAGCGTCTAAACGGGCTTTCTCTGCTTCTCGTTCGCGTGAAGAAATCACAACATCGCTTTTTGAGGAGGATAATTTATCGACTTCTGCCTTTGCCAGTTTAGCTTCACCAACGGCTAATGCGATTTCTGATTGACGCTTTGCTAAATAAGCCAATTGCTTCATATCCAATGCGTTATCAGCATTTTCTGCTTTTTGCAAGGCTTTTTCAGCATCATAGAGTTCTAATTGGGCTAATTTTGCTGCATCACTATTAGACTTAGCTTGTGTATAAGCATTACGGGCATCAGCCATAATACTGTCTTTTTCTGCAACACCACCGCAACCACTGAGTGCAAGAATAGTGGCAGCAACCAAAGGTTTTACAAAAGAGGGGGAACGACTGCATTTCAGCATGGGAATTCTCCTAGTTAGCTCAAACAGTTAGCGGGTAGCACGTTCAACTTCACGTTGTAAGGTTTCAATGCTTTTTTGCATTTCAACAGCGGCTTTGCGTGAGGAAGCCGCATCTGCTTTAGCTTCAGCTAATTTTGCATCCATTAGGGATTGGTCTGCTAGACGTTCCGCTAATTCATAATCTTTTTGTTGAACAGCCGTTTTTGCTTGCTCTAACTTGTCTTGTGCTTGACGCAGTTCAACATAATCACGAGCATCTTTTGTTTGTGCGTTAAGAATAAATGCTTCAGTCGTTGCCATTTTTTCAGTGGGTGGCTGTTTAGAAGCGCAACCACCAAAGAGAATAAAACTGCCAATCATTATAGGCATTCCTACCCAATGACGTAATTTTTTTGTTGTCATCGCGTGATTCCTTTAGATTCTGGTTAAAAAACAAGAATAATGGAGATTAAAAAACATGAGGTCTGATGTAGCTTATATTGTAACAATATCAGTTATGGGTGTGGATAGTTTTTTCAAGGTTGTGTGGGTTGAAGCACGGCGAGAGGCGTTTACTTCCCTTTTTAGAGAACTATCAAGATAATGCTATACAAGATACGCTTAGTTAAGATTAGTACAACAAACATCGTTGTTTGAATCAGAATAATCAGAATTAAAAGACTTTAATTTTTTCTTGTTTTTTAATTCTGAAAATCCTGATTCAGGCAGGCTTTATTACTTACGTCCTTTCGGTTTACCTTTTCCTATTGGGTTACTTCGTGCAGCGTGCGGGGTTTTCTTGGGTAAATTTGGAGCATTACGAATATGTTGCGTTGTAAATGCTGTAGGTTTACGAATGCCTTCACTTAATTCTCCTGTTCCTGCGGGCTGGTAATTGGGAATTAAATGTTGTTTACCGTTGCCAATTAAATCTGCACGCCCCATACGACGCAGGGCATCACGAAGTAATATCCAGTTATTGGGGTCGTGATAACGTAAAAAGGCTTTATGTAATCGTCGCGCTTTAATGCCTTTAGGAATGGCGACTGTTTCGCTATCACGGCGCACGGCTTTTAATGGGTTTTTGCCTGTGTGATACATCGCGGTTGCCATTGCCATTGGTGAGGGTAAAAAGGCTTGAACTTGGTCGGCACGAAAACCATTGCGTTTTAACCAGAGCGCAAGGTTTAACATGTCTTCATCGGTTGTTCCCGGGTGAGCAGCGATAAAATAGGGGATTAAATATTGTTCTTTCCCTGCTTCTTTAGAAAATTTGTCAAAGAGGCGTTTAAACTTATCATACGTTCCCATCCCCGGTTTCATCATTTTGCTTAAAGGGGCTGATTCGGTATGTTCAGGGGCAATTTTTAGATAACCACCAACGTGATGTGTCACTAATTCCTTAACATATTCAGGTGATTCTACGGCTAGGTCATAGCGTAACCCTGACGAAATCACAATTTTTTTAATCCCTTTTAAACTCCGCGCCCGCCGATAGAGTTTAATTAAGGGGGCGTGGTCAGTGTTCAAATTTGCACAAATTTCAGGATAAACACAGGATAAGCGACGACAAGCAGATTCAATGGTTTTACTTTTGCAGTGCAACCGATACATATTTGCCGTTGGCCCGCCTAAATCAGAAATAACCCCAGTAAAACCAGTTACCGTATCTCGAATCGTTTCAATTTCTTGAATAATAGAGTCTTCTGAACGATTTTGAATAATTCGTCCTTCATGTTCCGTAATGGAACAAAAAGTACAACCGCCAAAACAGCCGCGTGTGATAATGATAGAGAAACGTATCATTTCATAAGCAGGAATATTCGCACCCTGATAGCTAGGATGGGGTAAACGGGCGTAAGGTAATTCGAAAACATAATCCATTTCGGCTGTTGTGAGCGGAATAGGTGGCGGATTAACCCATATATCACGGTCGCCATGTTCTTGAATTAAAACGCGGGCATTGCTGGGATTAGATTCTAAATGTAATAAACGCGATGTATGGGCATAAAAAACAGGGTCACCGCTGACTTTAGCAAATGAAGGTAAACGAATGGCGGTTTTTTGGCGGTCGGTTTTACGCGAAGAAATCGGCTGAAAAGTCAGTGGTTTGGTTTGGCTTTCTGGTGTAATGTTTGCGGGGGTTGGCGTTATTTCATCATAAGGATTGATAGGGGCTTCAATCCGTGTCGCGCTGGGCGTGTCGATACTGGTGGAGTCTATCACTGTCCAACCGTCAGGCACACCACGGCGTATAAAGACCGTACCGCGTAAATCAGTGATGTCGCTAATCGCTTTACCCGCTGCCAATTGATGCGCTAGCTCAACTAAAGCTCTTTCTGCATTGCCGTACAATAAGATATCGGCTTTAGCATCAATTAAAATTGAGCGGCGAACCTTGTCCGACCAATAGTCGTAATGCGCAATACGGCGCAAACTGGCTTCAATCCCGCCTAACACGATAGGGACTTCTTTAAAGGCTTCACGACAACGTTGTGCATAAATTAAAACCGCACGGTCAGGGCGTTTGCCCGCTTCACCATGGGGTGTATAAGCATCATCGCTACGAATGCGTTTATCAGATGTGTAGCGATTCACCATTGAATCCATATTGCCCGCAGTCACGCCAAAAAATAAGTTGGGTTTACCCAATACACTAAATGCGTCCGCACTTTGCCAATCAGGTTGCGCGATAATACCAACACGAAAACCTTGGTCTTCTAACAATCGCCCAATAATAGCCATCCCAAAACTTGGATGGTCAACATACGCATCTCCCGTCACAATGATAATGTCGCAAGCATCCCAGCCCAGCACCTCCATTTCTGCGCGGGACGTTGGCAAAAATGGTGCTTTTCCAAAACGATGCGCCCAATATTTACGGTAAGCAGTGAGGGGAGTTGGGAGAGGCAAAGACATAATTAAAACCCGAGTAAAATACTAAGAGAATAAGTAGTGTAGCAAATTTTTCTATGGAAAGAAAAAAGTGCGCTAGGATAGCAGAAAATTTAACAACCGTGCTGAAAGAACAAGGTATAGCGGCAAAACTTAACTTTTCCCTAATCTTATCCGTAAACAGCGGGGAATTTTTTCATCTGTTATGTTGTTTTGCCTTATCAAATAATATTAATGTGATGACGCTCTCTATAATAAATTCTCGTGTGCGTTGTGCAATAAATCGCTGTTATAAGCAGTCTCATGACGTAACCTTTTTTCTAAAAAACGCATCAGGATCATATCGGATTAAAAACAGATGAATAATTGCTAAACTTATAATAAGGCTATATCGCTTCTTTTTTTAGAAAAAAATTGTAAATAATGCTATACAGCAAGGACTTATGATTTATGCGTATCTTACTTTTTTTCATATTTCTGTTTTTGAGTTTAACCCTGACTGCCTGTGCAACCAGCCGTTCTGGGTCAGTTTATACCCGTGACCAAGCCCGCCAAGTACAACAGGTAGAACTTGGCACAGTTGCTGCCGTTCGTTCTGTACTCATTGAAGGAACAAAAACACCTATAGGTTCAATTGGTGGTGCTGCGGTTGGAGCAATTGCAGGCAGTGCTGTCGGTGGCGGACGGGGAAGTGATATTGCTGCCGTTGTCGGTGGGATTGGTGGCTGGCTTTTAGGCTCTGCGGCGGAAGAAGGGGTAACCCGTCAAGACGGTTTGGAAATTACTGTGCGTTTAGACAGTGGTAGAACAATTGCGGTTGTGCAAGCGGCTGATGAAGTCTTTAAAACGGGTGAGCGGGTTCGCTTAGTATCTGGTGATGAAGAATCCCGCGTTGTGCATTAATGACAATTGCTATTTTTCCTAGTAAGTTAGAACTTTCAACAACTGCCGCCCAATTTGCGGCAGTTTTTCGTTTACCCTTGCTCAATGAATTACCTGATAATCCAAATCTTATTCTACATTTAACCGAAAACTACTTGGAATTACGGGATTTTACGAGTAAAGAAAAAGGCGTTTATGTTGATTTTGTGGGTGGGCGGTTGGGTTATCGTCGTCAACATGGTGGTGGTAAAAATCAACCCTTAGGGCGTGCGGTTGGACTTAAAAAAGGTATATTGCCTCGCATTGTTGATGCAACCGCAGGATTAGGACGAGATGCGTTTATTCTTGCTTGTTTGGGTTGTCAGGTAACGATGGTTGAACGTTCTCCCGTTATTGCCGCTTTATTATATGATGGTTTGAAACGAGCCAGACAGAATACAGAAATAATTGATATTATTGAAAATATCAGTTTGATTCATCAAGAAGCTTGTGCTTATTTAACTTCTTTAGGGGCAGAAGAAAAACCTGATATTATTTATCTTGACCCGATGTATCCACATCGAGATAAAAGTGCATTAGTTAAGAAAGAAATGCGGATATTCCGCCATTTAGTAGGGAACGATGATGATGCGGATGATTTATTACAAACGGCACTCATGGTTGCAAAGCAACGGGTTGTCGTTAAACGTCCACGCCATGCAGTATTTTTAGCCAATAAACAGCCGACCGTTTCCATAGAAAGTCCTAACACACGTTTTGACGTGTATGTCGTTACTATTTAATATAATTTTTGAGAAGAGCGTTATCATCATGGATATTGAATTACCTGAAGTAAATAATGAAGATAGATTTGAAAAGCGGATAGGAATCGTTTTAACATTTTTTGCGGCTTTATTAGCTGTTAATGATGTTGGTGGTGACCGTTTTGGCACAGACGAGTTATTAGCACACAGTGAAATGGTTTCGGCTTATCAATGGTATAGCGGTAAAAGTATTAAAGAAGACATGGTTGAAGGACGACGTGATTTGTTGTTAATGTTGGTTGAATCAGGTGCAATTGCGCCAACCCATGCCGATGCTGTGCAGAAAACAGCGGATGCGTTGAAAACGGATATTGAACGTTATAAAAAGGAAAAAAAGGAAATTCTTTTTGGCTCTAGTGTTGTTGGGGAAGCGAATTGGGTACAAGAAGTTGAGGGGCAGTTAGGACAAGTCACTGGGGCAAAGCAGTGGGAAAGTCAAACAAAAACATTGAATTTAGCGGGTGATAAATTTGATGCCGCAACGCTCTTTTTGCAATTATGCTTAGTGATGGGCGCATTGAGTTTGTTGTTAAAAGCACCCAAGCTAAAGCATTTTTTCTTCAGTGTGATGGTTACTTTTGGGTTAATAGGCGGTGTCTTTTCTGCGTGGGCATTTTCTATTGCCTTGACTGTATAGCCTTTATTTCTGTCTGTTGTGTAGAAAATGGGCAGTATTATGCCCATTTTTTAGTTGAGTTTAATATTTTAACTATTTAATAAAGCAAGAATTTTTCGCTGTACGCTATATGCAATAGTATTTTATCTTTTTCAACGTACAAACAGTGCGATTGACTCAACATGTGCTGTATGTGGAAACATATCCATTACGCCCGCTTTTACCAAACGAAACCCCTTTGTATTTACCAGTTCACCCGCATCACGTGCTAATGTTGCAGGATTACAAGATACATAAACGATACGTTGTGTGTTGGTCATGGGTAGCTGTTGAATGATTTCTAATGCACCGCTACGGGGTGGATCAAGCAAGATTTTTTCATAATCGGCTTGCATCCAAGGTTGTTGCAAAGTTTTATCTGCTAAGTTGGCTGCATAGTAGTGAACATTATGAATATTCTGTTGATGGGCATTGGCTTCTGCCCGCAAAAGCAAATCATTATCCCCTTCTACACCAATAACTTGCATTGCTCGTCGCGCCAGCGGTAATGTAAAATTACCCAAGCCACAAAATAAATCCAGTACTGTTTCATTTGCCTGCGGGGCTAACCATTCAATGGCTTGCGGAATCATTTGCTGGTTAATACCTGTATTAACTTGTGTAAAGTCATACGGCGCAAAGGTGAATGATAAAGATTCTGTCGGCAATTGATAATGTAAACTGGTCAGTGGCAAATCAGGGGGGTATAGTGGCGTAACGCTATGAATTTTCCCTGGTTGTAGGTAAAAATAAAAGTCGTGCGCTTTTGCAAAGTCAATAAGTTTTTGTTGGTCATCATCACTGAGTGCGGTTAAGTTGCGAATAATGATGGCTGCGTGAGTGTCATCAATAGCGACTTCAAATTGAGCAATTTGTTCTTTTGCTTCTAATTGTTCAATTAAATCCCGTAATGCACTAATCTTTGCGCCAACAAGTGGATGTAATACATCGCAATGACGAATATCTGTTAAAAATCCGCTGTGATGTTCTCTAAAACCAACAAAAACCAGTTGTTTTGCCCGAACAAACTTTACACCCAAGCGGGCTTTACGCCGATATCCCCATACATCAGCACGTAATGGTGGCACAATTTCTTCAGGTTCAACTTTACCAATATGTTGAAAATGTTCTAATAATGTTGCTTGTTTGTGTTGAATTTGTGCCAGTGGTTCTAAGTGTTGCAGATTACATCCGCCACAAACGCCAAAGTGTTGACAACGGGGGCTTACTCGTTGTGGTGAGGCTTCTAAGACTTCTACGACAGTACCTTCGTCATAACGGCTTTGTCGGGAAAGATAACGAAACATTACCTTTTCCGCAGGTAATGCACCAAAGATAAAAACGGTTTTGCCTTCTACATGTGCAACACCACGTCCATCATGGGAAAGATTTTCAATTGTCGCAATAACGGGTTCTTGAGGAATATTTTTTCTACGGCGGGTCATGGATGCGCTTCAGGTAGGGGGTGCATAGAAATGCACCTGTTTTAATTATTCTGTTACTGTAACGGCTGGTTGTGTATCTGTTTTGAGAGAAAGTAATGGTTTTTCATTAAGCAAGGCATTTATTTTTAAATAAGAAGATTCGCCAACAACACCATCTGCATATAAGCCGTATTTTTTCTGAAAAGTAATTACTTGTTGTTTAAGTGCATTATCAAATGTTGGTGATACTGTTTTCATGTCAACAGGTGTATTTAAGACTCGATTTAAGCGTTCTCGTAGCCATAAAACATCATTCCCTGACATGCCTTTTTTTAGCACGACCATCGGTAAACGGGGTGGTTTCCACAGTAGGAGTAATTGCCCAGCCCAGTGAGCATCAATTTTTTTTGTTGTATAGTCAAATAGCTGCCCGTTAAAATTTAGGGTGGCCGTTTCTTGGTCTAAACGGGTAATAACGACATGATGTTGTTTACCATCTTCTGCGGTTAATTCAATAACAGCAGGGCTATTTAAACGGCGTAAATCATCCCATCCACCTGTTTTGTAAAAACATGCCCAACCTTGAGTTGCTGCTTTATCACAAGCAGTTGTCCCTGTTAATTGTTCATAGTTCATGCCCCATAAGGCAAATAAGGTATTAAACGCTGATTTTGTGTCGCTTGCTACCGCTGGATTTTTTAACACACTGGACAATTCAGGTGATGTTGTTGATGCAGGTAACGGTAAAGGAGGGGCTGGCGTTGTTGTTGGTACAGATGTCGTTGTGGTCGTGATTGGAATGCTGGCATCAACGGCTCGATGATCGGGGGATAGCGTTGTTATTGCGGGTAACGGTGTTGTCCGTGTGGTTACAACAGGGGGGGTTGTGGATATGTTGATTGTTGATGTTGGCGTAGCATTATTGGACGGAACATTATTATTTTTTTGTTCATTTGACGCGGTATTATGCAAAAAAGGCAGTGAAATGGAAGGAAGTTGCATTGCTCCCCAGACACTTAAACCTAATAATAAGGTCACTGCTAATCCCCATCCTATCCAACGCATGGATAAATAAGGGTTAAATTGTTCCCCGCGAACTTCTCGGACAGCTTGACGTACAACACCTATATCTACAATGGTTTTACTATTAACATAACCACCCAGTAGCGAGCGGTCACAAATAATATTGATTAACCGTGGAATTCCACCTGTTCTTTGGTAGATATAATGAACAGCAGGGCGATTAAACAAAGGGCGGCGTGCGCCACTAATCGCCAACCGATGATTAATATAGGCTTGAGTATCTTTGAGCGAGAGCGGTAATAGATGATAGCGTGCAGTAATTCGTTGGGCTAACTGACGGAGATTATTACGTTTTAAGATTTGATTGAGTTCGGGTTGTCCAACCAAAACAATTTGTAAAAGTTTTTGGCTATTCGTTTCTAGGTTAGTTAAGAGGCGAACTTGTTCTAATACATCAGGACTTAAGTTTTGAGCTTCATCTAAAATTAAAATTGTCTTACGTCCGACTGCATGTGCCGTAAGTAAGTAATTATTTAACGTATCGATAAAATTTTTGAGGGAAAAAGAACGATCGTAATTGAGGCGTAACTCATCAAAGAGAGAAGCTAACAATTCTAGCGGAGAAACACGCGGATTTAATAATAAGGCAACATCGACGTTTTTTGGCAGTTGTTCGATTAAACAACGACAAATCGTCGTTTTTCCTGTACCAACTTCACCCGTTAAGAGGGTAAAACCTGCATTTTCATTCACGCCATAAAGCAAATGCGCTAATGCCTCACGATGACGCTCACTAAGATATAAATAATGGGGGTCAGGCGTTAGAGAAAAAGGCGTTGCAGTTAAACCGAAATGGGTGGTGTACATGAGGAGCAATCAACAATGAACTAATCAATCAACAAGCTGTTCCATACGTCTTTTGGAAAACGTCGTTCCAGTCAATTGAATAATTGTTACTGTGGAAATGGTGCCCGGGGCCGGACTCGAACCGGCACGGTGGGTTCAGCCAACCGAGGGATTTTCTTACCCGCTATAGCTTTCGCTACCGTTCATCACGTTTGGGGTCTGGACTCTATCTTTACCTTTTACAAAACACCGAGGCATTTTACAGTCAGGTAGGAGCCGTATAGTCTCTACACTTTCCCTTTTCAGGGCTTAGCTCGGTATTGCCATTTGACAGGTTTCACCGAATTAGACTCCATTCACTTAAAGATTTCGCTCTAAGTGCTCAAATTGTTTAAGTCCCTTGCGTCTACCAATTTCGCCACCCGGGCGAGGCACTCTGATAAGAATATTACTAATTACATCTACTGCATTACAACACGTGGAGGCTGATGACGGAATCGAACCGACGTACACGGCTTTGCAGGCCGCTGCATCACCACTCTGCCAATCAGCCTAAAAATCGCTTTGACGGTTCAGTATTTAGATTGAATCTCTAAATTGGAGCGGGAAACGAGACTCGAACTCGCGACCCTAACCTTGGCAAGGTTATGCTCTACCAACTGAGCTATTCCCGCATCGTCATAAGAAGCCAACATTATAGCAGTTCTATTTAGTCTGTCAAGCAACTTTCAATTCTTTTTTGCAATTGTGTATTGCTTCACGAATTTGTTTCACTGCACCAATCTGTAAAACGGATTGTCTTTGTTGTGCTACACACAATGCACCGCGAAACCCTAAGTAGAAGGGTGATAATAGCATTAGCTGTGAAATTTGTGCAAGCCCTATTGAACCCGCTAATCCATTTATTAAGCCAAGTATTTGGGCTTTCTGAATAAAAACTTTAAGCGTTTGTTGATTGAGATGTTGCGTTAAATTACCTGCTTGTTTATTCGCCGTATCTAGCATGACTCCTGCAAATCCTGCCCGTGCAAAATGACAAAGACTGTTTAAATCAGGTTGTTGATCAGCAAATAAAACAGCAATGAGTTTCCCACCTTGTTGTGTAAGCGGTTGTAATATTTCAATACAGTCTAAAGATATTTGTTTGCCCCAAAAACCAATTTTTACGTAATCTACGCCATAACACATAGTTTGTTGCACGGCTTGATAGAGAATATCAGGTTGCATGGGCAAATCGCCCACCGTCGCGCTGGTTGGAACACGTTGTTGTACGAATTTTACAATAGATTGAATAGTAGGTGCAGGCAAAGCACCCAATGCGCCCGCTAACGGATTTTTTAAATCAATAATGTCCGCGCCACCTTGTAACGCACAATCGGCTTCTTCCACATTCATTACACTGGCTAATAATCGCGTCATTTAGAGATTTCCTGTTGATAAGCCTTGTATTTATCCATTAACCATTGCCATGCCTCGCGTTCACGTTCCCCTGCTGTTTTTTCTACAGCAATTTGCAAATGGTCTAATTCTTTTTGGATTGTCGCTAAGGGTAAGAATTGGAGTCGACTAATAAGAATCGCGGCTTCAATAACTGCCGATTGGGCACGATTAAAACCACGAAAAGGGGCATGTGTTGCATTATGTAAAATTTTGCAATGAAAACGAGGACGTATAGCATCTGCTTCTACAACGGTAACTTGTACTTCTGCATGACTTAATGCCGCAGTTAAAACATGTCCTTGAATAGACTGTGCAGGATAACTTGACCACTCGCGCCGTCCCGTTAAACAACCCGCAAAAATGCGTACGTCATCACAAAAATTTATCACTGCTTGCGCGTTTCGCTCTAAGTTTTCTAAGGTTCGACAAGGGCGAAAGGGGGCGATAATGAGGGAATCTGCCTGCCAATGAATACCCAGTGGGGCTGGGTGCGCACTGCCATCCGCATTACAAGTGGTAATAATAGTTTCATAAATCATAACGTTGATGTGCCAAACCACAAATGCAACAAAAGGAACTGCCCATTTTAGGCTAGTCCCTTTAGTTGCGACAACGTTTATTTTGTCGGTTTATTCTACAGCAAGGATAACGCTGCTAGATTTGAAAATTGCACATACTGCGCCACCGTCTTTCAGACCTAAATCGCTTAATGCATCTTCGGTAATTACAGATTTCAGCGTATTGCCACCCGCTAATGTAATGCTAACGACCGTATTAACAGCACCTTTTTCAATGCTCGACACTTTACCTGTCAGGTGGTTTCTGGCACTGAATTTCAGTTTGGTATCGGCACTAACGAGAATAACTTGGGGTGCTTTAATCAAAGCAATGGCGGATTGACCTTCTTTCAAGCCTAAGCGTTCTAAACTGCTGAGAGTAATAGAAGCAACAACTTCCAAATCGCCTGCTAATTTTAAAGCGACTTCGGCATTCACTGCCCCTTTAGCAATCTTTGCGACAGTTCCCGTAAATTGATTTCTTGCGCTTGTGTACATTTTTTTATTCCCTTGCAAAAGTTTAAAAGAAAACAATGATAAAACTACTCTTCCACAGCAATAATAACGCTACTGGATTTGAATATTGCACAAATAGGCTCACCTTCTTTAACACCTAAATCAACCAATGCCTCTTCAGTGATAACTGCTTTCAACGTGTTACCACCTGCTAAGTCAATTGTTACTGCAATATTTACCGCCCCTTTTTCAATATTAGACACCTTGCCACATAAGTGATTACGCGCACTAAACTTTAATGTTGTATCCGCTCTGACCAACACAACTTGCGGTGATTTCACTAATGCAATGGCAGTTTGTCCGTTTTTCAATCCTAACTGTCTGACGCTATCTAATGTAATAGCAGCGACAATTTCCAAATTACCCTTTAATCTTAAGGTAACTTCGGCATTAACAACGCCTTCTGTAATATTGGCAACCGTGCCTGCAAACTGATTTCTCGCGCTAGTTTGCATATTTAAGCGACGCATAAATTGATAAAGTTGATCGAAATTTTCAATTTTCTGGTTCAGTTGCTCTAAAAACTGTTGATGTTCCGCTTCAAACTCATGAAAAGCCTTAATAAGCTGACGTGCATAATCGGTTAATTGCGACCCGCCGCCCCCTTTTCCACCCGCAACACGGATAATCAACACTTCTGGCGCAAGATTATTCATTAAATCAATAGAATCCCACGCCCCTTTATAACTCATCCCTACCGCTTTTGCTGCCTTAGAAATGGACCCGTATTCACCAATTTTTTCCAATAACTGAATACGACCAGGCCCTGCAAAACTGCGGTCTTCACGGTATAACCAAATGAAACCCTGAATTTTTGTTGTCACTTAATCAACTCCGTTACTGTTGTGTTAAATATACTACTCTCATTATAAAAAATCAATAATATCTATTTTAAATAAATTACTTGTTATATTTAACAGTAATATCAATAAAAATCAATATTATAAACAAAGAATGTATGAAAAATATAAAATAAATATAAAATAAGTAATAGCGTTATTAAATTTATAACTGATTGTTTAATTTTAATTAAACTATAAAAATCATTTATTTCAAAAATACGCTATTAAATTAATAATAACGAATGAATTTTAATTTTTTAAAAAATAGTAGTATTTTAACAAAAACGCTATTTTTACAAGAATAGCGGTAACGCCTGTTATATCCACTATTGCATAACGCTATTACTGTAAGGTAATACCAACTGTTTTAAAAAACCATAATGTATAAGCAGTGTATCTTCCTATTAATACAAGACTATCAAAAATAACCACTGATTATTAACATGAGTAGGTGATATTCAACCAAATTCACCCTAGAATTAATGGGCTTTTTTATTCCTAAAAATCGAGAAAATTTAAATGAAGAGATTGTATTCGTATCTGCTTGTTTTCGTATTGGCTGTTTGCGCTAGTCTATTAATTAGTGGTCATAACGTGTCGTTTTCTGATGTTTCTGCAATCGCGGTCAATACCGTACAAGCAGCGGATGTCGCGGAAACACATGGAAATAGTGACAGTTCGGGACACCAAGACCCTTTTGTACCCATTTTAGTCCTGATTGGCGTTATTATTATCGCGTCCACGTTGGGACGTTGGGCGGCGGGTAAATTTAATCAACCCTCTGTCCTTGGTGAATTAATTATTGGTGTCTTAATTGGCAATATTGGATATTGGGTAGGGGCAGATTTCTTCACTCTACTCATGCACTTAAATAGTGTTAATGAAATTACATCGCTTGTTTGGAATTCAGGTGGCACTGTTAGTGAAGCCATTCATAAAGTCTTTTCAACTGATGCCTTAAAAGAAGGACAAATCGGCGCGCAATTTACTGAAATACTAACAAAAACAAGCAACGCAACCCACATGCTTAGTATGCTCAGTGCTATTTGGATTTTTTCTAACTTAGGCGTGGTTTTATTGCTTTTTATGGTGGGTTTAGAATCTACCGTAGAAGACATGCTAAAAGTGGGGGTTCGCGCGTCTCTTGTGGCAGTATTAGGCGTTATTGCACCTTCTTTCTTGGGATTTATTATTGGCGAATTAATTCTGACAGACACACCGACAACGGTTCATTTATTTATTGGCGCAACATTAGCGGCAACCAGTGTTGGGATTACAGCACGGGTTTTTAAAGACCTGAAAATGATGCATATTCCCGAAGCAAAAATTATTCTTGGTGCAGCCGTTATTGACGACGTATTAGGCTTAGTCGTCTTAGCGATTGTTATCGGTATTGTTGCAACAGGTGAAATACATCTGGGTGAAGTTGCGTGGATTGTCATCATGTCCACCTTATTTTTAGGGATTTCGCTAATTTATGGGGAACGCTTATTCCACTGGATTATTGTTAAAACCAGTCATTTTGAACAAGATGAAGATGCAACTAAACTGCTTTACCCCTTAACCCTTGCGTTCTTCATGGCTTGGTTAGCTAATTTAATCGGCTTAGCTGCGATTGTTGGCGCGTTCGCTGCGGGTTTGCTGATTAAAGAAGAGTTTTTCCAACACAAAAACCAATTCTCAGAAAAAACCATTCACGCGCTTATTTATCCTTTAGAAAAACTATTTGCGCCTATTTTCTTTGTTTTAATGGGGATGCAAGTAGATTTAAGCACATTCCTTAAATTTGACACACTGCTGTTAGCAACAGGGCTTACCATTGCGGCAATTGTCGGTAAATTAGTGTCAGGTTTGGTCGCGGGAAAAGTGGATAAATTATCTATCGGAATTGGTATGATACCGCGTGGTGAAGTAGGGTTAATTTTCGCAAGTATTGGTAAAGGGATGGGAATTATGAATGATTCAGTTTTCTCAGCCGTTGTTATTATGATTATTGTGACTACATTAATCACCCCTATCGGTCTGAAATGGTCACTTGCGCGCCATCAACAGCCCGCACAATAAATTCCGCACTGTAAAAAGTTGCTAAATTGCAAAACGACGGATACTATCAATAACACCCTGATAGTATCCGTTTATATTTATCCACTAACGACAGATTGCTCATGCGTGGCAGTAAAATTCTCGTTATTAGCTATTACTTTACGCCCCAATTACACACAGGGGCATTTCGTAATATGCAGTTTCTAAGACATTTTCGAGATAATGGTCTCAATGCCGTTATTTTAACCAATGCCCTCACGACTACGCCCACAAAAATATTACAAGCTCCTGAGCGTTATGCAGAATTTCCTGTATTTCGTATCAGTACAACGCCCGTATATTCGCTATGGAAATTACTTTTACGCGCTTTTAAAAAGCTATTGAACACAAAAGACTTTATTAATGAGTCCTATCATGCTACTGACATTAACCCTGAGTGGTTACAAACCGCATACAAAAAAGCAATTGAATTAATTAAAGAATATCACTGTGATACTATTTATATTGCCGCGCCTCCTTTTGGCACGCTCCTCTTAGGATACTGGTTAAAGAAAGCAACAGGTTGTCATTTAATTATTGATTTACAAGAAGAACATACAGATTCAACACCGCTACAAGCGCAACTAGAACATCGTTGCCTAACTGAATGTGATGCGCTTATTGTCAACTCATGGAGTTATTGGACGCATTACAGCCAAAAGCTAAATAAAGAAAAAGTTTTTTTAATTTTTGATGGCTATGATGATATTTTTCGTTTATCTAATGAATCTTCTCAACATATTGTTTTTACTTTGTTTTATATGGGGACATGGGATGCATTGCGCTCCCCCCAAAAATTGCTTGCAAGTTTACAACGTTGCCAATTTCCTTGGCGGTTGATTTCTGTTGGTAGCACTAATCACATTCTTAACGAACAAGCCTTAAGATATCATGTACATGAGCATCTAACTTGTGTCCCCAGTTTAGCAAGAGAAGAGCTTTTACCCTATTTACAGCAAGCACACCTTTTATTTATCACACGAGAATTACCCAATGGTGCGCAATGGGATAAACAGATTTCAAACAAAATCTTCAATTATCTTGCGACAGGTAAACCCATATTGGCACAAGTGCCATTAGGCGATACTTATGATTTTCTACAAAAATATGCCCGACAAACCGCATTAATACTGCCTGACGAAATAGATGGGTTATATAACAGCTTACAAAGCTATTACCACTATTGGCAGGCGGGTAATTTACACAAAGATAACAATCCCGATTTTCTACAATTATTTGATGGTAAAACAATTACGCGTAAATTATCCACCGTTTTTCAAATGCTACAACAAGGCTAACTCCTTTGTTTCACTAAAGTTTTATTAGAAAAATAGGTAGGCATGCAAGTGTATAACCGATTATCCAGAATATTAATTCTAAGCTTATGTTTTTTTACAGGTAATGTGTTTGCAGTGACTAATTTTAAAGTCACCATTGGCAATATCAGTGCGTCCACATGGCAAGCGCAAAATCTTTCCCTTGAATTAAAATTGTCGGCAACCGAAAAAAATATAGCAATCACAGCACAAGCCCGCCAATTCAGCCCGCCAACATTTAAACAGCCCTTAGAAAACCTAATTTTTCTTTGCAATAAAATGCTTTACTCGCCCGAACAAATCGCCTGTTCTAAAGCAACACTCACTATTCCGCGTTTATTAGACAGTCCAACAACACTGGTTTTTAGTTATTTACCCAATCCCTTAAAAATAGAAATAACGCTTAATCAATTACTAAATGCAGGTAATCTCAATGCACAACTGCTTTATCAAATTGATAATTGGAAAGCAAGTTTAATGCTAAAAAACCTTAACTTAGGACTGCTAACGGAGAAGATTAACCCTTTTATTGCATTACCATTAGACTTAGCTTTAGAAGGCATTGCCACTGTTAATGCGACATTTTTAGGCGCGAATCAACTGCAAAAAGCCGAGATAAAAACCACGCTTAACACGTTTAAGTTTACGGAAAATACAGGCTCAAAAGTAGGTGAAAAACTTGCTGTAGATTGGACAGTTAGCGCGGAACCCAGCACGGCCAAGCAACAACAAGAATCAGGTTTAGCAATACAATCCACGCTCAAAATGCGCACGGGTGAACTGTATATCCAACCTGTTTATCTCAGTTTTCAAGAAAAACCCTTGAATATTGACAGTGAATTACTCTGGTTTCCATCGCGGTTAATTATAAAACGGTTGCAATATGCACATGAAGGGATTGGAACTGTCATTGCGACAGGTGATATAGACCTAGCAAATGGATTTAATATTAATGCTTTATCCGCACGCCTGCCATTAACAACACTTTTACCCATCTATACCCATTATGTGCAACCCATTTTTGAGGGGAATTTATTGGCAAAATTGACGGTTGAAGGTGCGTTATCACTAAACCTTTTATTAAGCAAAGATAGATTAAAAATTAGTGGTGGTTTAAGTAATATCGTGCTTGAGGATATAGAGAAAAAATTTGGTTTACGCCGTTTAGTTGGTACATTTGAATGGGATAGCAAAACAGCGGATAAACCCACAAATGTTAAATGGGATAGTGCTTATGTTTTATCAGATATTACAATGGGTTCAGCACAACTTTATGCTAATTTAGGGGGTGAAAAAATTCAATTATTAGCCCCGTTAAAACAACCTATTTTAGATGGCGTGTTTCGCGTAGATAGCTTTGATTTAACAGGAGGATTTGGTGAAAAAATGTATTGGGAGTTAAAAGGTCTATTACAGCCCATATCTATGCAAGCTATTAGTAAAGTCTTAAAACTGCCGTTATTAAATGGTTATTTGGGTGGCACAATTCCTTCTATTCGTTATCAGCAGGGCGTTATTACTATTGGCGGTGTACTACAACTAAATATTTTTGATGGTAAAATCTTGGTTCAGCGCATGACCTTAGAATCACTTTCCACCGCACCTGTTTTAAAAGCAGATGTAGAAATCAATAAAATTAATTTAAAAACCCTAACAGATATTACAGAATTTGGTGCGATTCAAGGGTTATTATCGGGTTATGTGCGTAATTTGTATTTGGTTAATTGGCAACCAGTGACCTTTGATGCTTATGTTGGTACACCAGAAGAGCAAAGCATGACGCGCAAAATTAGTCAAAAAGCCGTTAATAACTTATCCAATTTGGGCGGGGGGGGTGCAATTGATGCGTTGTCGCGTGGTGTATTAAGTATTTTTGAGAACTTTTCCTATGAAAAATTAGGCTTAGGTTGTCGGTTACAAAATGGCACTTGCACCATGTGGGGGGCAGAAACTGCACCAAATGGTTATTACATTGTAAAAGGAGGCGGACTGCCACGTATTGATGTTGTTGGCTATAACGAGCGGGTTAATTGGTTAGTATTGTTGGCTCGTTTAGCGTCCATTACGAAAACCAGCGCGCCTGTCATTAAATAAGCATTTTCTGGGTGCGTGCTTTAACCTTAAGCTTGTATTGGCCAATCTCAAAAATTATGCGTTGTTTCTATATTAGAAAAAACACTCGTGCAATTACCACGATAAGCACTGACTGCAACATAATAAGCATCATTCGGCTGTAAAGCAGTTATAAAATAACGTTGTTGACCCAACGCTATGCTTGCAATGTGGTTTAAAGTTTGGTCGTTCATTGGGTTGGAATAAGGCGCAAAATAAAGATAATAACCATCAACATTTTCAACGGCATCCCAGTAAGCGGTAGCAATTCCATCTGCATAAGTCACATGTATCGTTGGTGCGATAACTGATTGAGTGCAAATATGACTTTGAATAAAACTTAAATAGGTTGTTGTGCGGGTATAAACCCCATAATAATTTGCTAATCCACACCCTTGCCCAAAACTCACTAGCGCGATTTGTTGCCAACCTGTTGCGGTATTCACGACCAATCCCCCGCCACTGTCCCCTAGACAAGCATCTGCCCCTCCCTGAGCATAGCCCGCACAAAGAAGCGTATCATCAAGCGTACCATTATAAGAACGGGGTTCATTGCAAATATTAAGGCTTACAATCGGAACATCTGCTTTTTTTAATATTTCTGAATAGTTAGGCGAACTATGTTGGGTTGGTTGTCCCCAACCTAAGACGGTTGCCATTACCCCTGCTTCATCTAATGAGGTATAGGTGTCTGCTAAACGAACAGGAGTAATTGTTGTTATCGGTGTTTCTAGCTTGAGTAAGGCCATATCTGCATAAGGGATGTAATCATCAAAATTATGTTGTGGATGCAGAATAATGGAGCTGATTTTTCTGGGTGTTTGAGTAATTGCGGTAACGGTGAGATTATTTTCTGCAATAGAAACCATTAGCTCACTAGCACGATAGATAATTTTTGTGTTTTCGTCATACGTACAATGTGCCGCCGTCAATATCCATTCAGGGGCTATTAATGTCCCTTCACAATAAAAAGGACGGCTATCTTTCGCTAAACTAATCAATACTGCCCAAGGAAACTCGGGTTGTGTCACCGTTGAACCGCCAATAATGCGGAGTTGTGCGTGAACAGGGAGGGAAAAGCAGAAGGCGATAAGCCAGAAAAATAGACGATGCATTACCAATAGTCCGCAACAATGCCAAAAAAAATAACCAATCCAACCCAGTGATTATGAAGAAAAGCCTGTAAACAGCGCGAGGGGTCGCGGTCTTTGATTAAATAGTGCTGATAGATAAATAAGCCCATCGCGACTGTCAGCCCCAAGAAAAAAAATAACCCGCGTTCACATAAATAACCTGTCAAAGATAACAAGCACAAAGTCAGTAACTGTAAACCTGCAACGATTATTTTATCCCAACGTCCAAATAATATGGCACTGGATTTCACGCCTATTTTTAAATCATCGGCTTTATCTGCCATCGCATACAGCGTGTCGTAAGCCACTGTCCAACTTAAATTGGCTAAAAATAATAACCACGCACTATAAGGCAATTCATTGAGTTGGGCAGTAAATGCCATAGGAATGCCCCAACCAAATGCAATGCCTAAGAAAACTTGGGGCAAATAAGTGTAGCGTTTTGTAAAAGGATATAAGCTTGCAAAAAAAACTGCACCAACAGAGAGTAAAATTGTCTTAGTGTTTAAAAATAAAACTAATAAAAAAGCGATTAGGCAAAGCGTTATGAATAATAAAAGTGCCTCTCGACTACTGATTCGTCCTGCTGTCAGTGGACGGTCACGCGTGCGTTGTACATGTAAGTCTATATGCCTATCTGCAAAGTCATTAATCACGCAACCTGCTGAACGCATTAACACAACACCAGTGATAAAAATAAGAACAATTAAGCCATCAGGTTGCCCTTGTCCTGCTATCCACACAGCCCATAACGTTGCCCAAAGTAGTAAATAAATACCAATAGGGCGGTGTAAGCGCATGAGAATAGTGTATTCACGTAAACGATTCATAATTGATGATTGAAATCTAACAGTTGCTTGATGGCTTCATGTAAGTTTTTTAAGGTCATTGGTTTACTTAAATAAAGGGTTGCACCTGCAACTAAACAGCGTTCTTTATCACCAGACATGGCCAATGCCGTTGTTGCAATAATGGGTGTATTGACAAAATCATTTTGTTGACGCAGACAACGAATGGCAGTAATACCATCCATATCAGGCATTTGAATATCCATTAAAATTAGGCTAGGGTGATACTTTTCTGCTTTTTCAAGTGCTTCAATACCATTTCTGGCAATGATAACTTGATAACCATGGCTACTTAAATATTCAGCCATGACTAACACATTATTTGAATTATCATCCGCTAATAAAATGGTTGTCAGTTGATTAACCTCTGATGAGGGTAATGTTTTGGAATGGCTTGGTAATGCGGATGTTACGGCAGGCGGTGAGATTAAATTGGTAGTTGTGCTGTCCCAATGTAAGGAAAAACTAAAACGACTGCCTTTTCCCTCTTCACTTTCAACTGCTACGTTACCATCATGCAAGGCGGCTAACCGCGCAACCATTGCTAAACCCAGTCCCGTTCCTTCATATTGACGATTTAATGACGCATCTAATTGAATAAATGGTTTAAATAAGCGGTTCAACTGTGCTTTTTTTACACCAATACCCGTATCCCAAACGGCAAAGGTGATGGTTTGTTGTTGTTCGTCGCCCAATACTTCTAAGCCAATTTTCCCCCCCTCGGGGGTAAATTTAACCGCGTTAGTTAATAAATTAATTAGCATTTGTTTTAAACGGCGTTCATCCGCATAGACAAAGCGGACTTGCGGGTCACGGTAAAAAGAAATATGCAATTGTTTTTTATGTGCTTGTTGTCGAATAATTTGTAAACTAATTTGGCAAATATTTTCTACTACAATCGTATTACGTTGTAATTCAAATAAACCCGTTTCAATCTTAGAAATATCTAAAACATCATTGATTAAACTTAATAAATGTTGCCCACTATTTAAAATTACTTGTAGATAATGTAATTGTTTTTCATTTAACGATCCAAAAATACCTTCTTGTAATGACTCAGCTAAACCCAATATAGAATTCAATGGAGTACGTAACTCATGGCTCATATTTGCTAAAAACTCATCTTTTAAATGAACGGCTGATTCTAAAGCAATATTTAATGCTTCCAGTTCTTCTGAGCGTTGACGTAAAGATTCTTCCATTTGTTTACGGGCGGTAATATCAATAATAATGCCTAATCTATATTGCATTTTTCCTTGTTCGTCTTTAACTGCTTTTGTTACAATACTTCCCCATATAATTTCTCCATCTTTAGTAATATAGCGTTTCTCAAAATAACGTGGTTTATCGGTTAAGGGTTGTTGATGAATCATTAATTGTTTTTCAACATCATCCTTGTATGTGAACTCTACCCCATTTTTGCCCAATAATTCGGCTTCAGTGTAGTTTAACATTGTGCAAAATGCTTGATTAACTTTAATAAAATTACCATCTTCACTGGTCAGTACAATACCCGCAGGGGAAATTTCAACAATTTCTCGAAATCGTTTTTCACTTTTTCTTAAGGCTTTTTCGGTTTGCTGATATTTAGCCAATAAAGGCTGTGCCGCATGGTCAAATTGTAAAGGAGAGCGCAGAGAACCTGGGAAGGTATTGGTTAATGTGAGTAATAAGTCTGCACCAAATGGTTGTCCTGACGTAATGGTGATGTCCAAATATCCCTGTATGTGTGTTCCAACAAACCGTTTTATGTGCCATTCCGTCCGTTGATGATTTGCAACTTCAAGCATTTTGTGGCGTTCTGTTTCCAAATTAGGCAATAATGACAATAACGAATGGTCAACTAATAATGACTCTTCCTTGTTGATAAAATTAGCAAACACAAGGTTGCAGGCTTGAATAATAAATTGTGTGTCCAACAATGCATATCCTATGCGTTGCTTTTCTAAAAGATGAGCAGTCAGCGCGGGAATATTCAATATACGACGAGAAAGCATCTGTTTAACCTTCAGGTAAGTAGCAAAGATAATGCGAACTTGGCGAAAACTAGACCGTTTCGAATCCTAGTTATATAAATAACGCATTATTTATAATGGATTTATTTATTTTTAAAGAGATAACGATATCAACTCGTATGCAAATTTCTGGGGCGTGCTAACGCAACGGAAATCTTTTGTTTGGCACGACCCATTTATCATATTCTAATGCTGAAAATCCCGTGCTACATCACACCATACATTGCTCGATAGGCTGCAATTGCGGTAACTGTTTCTATATTATTAGATTGTTCTTGTAAATATTCGAGCAAATCGCTTAACGTTACAATACTTAAAACTTGCGTATTATAACGTTGCTCTACTTCTTGAATCGCTGACAATGCGGTTTGTCCTCGCTCTTGACGGTTTAGTGAAATCACTACCCCCGCTAATTGCGCGCCTGCCGTTTGAATAATTTGCATTGATTCCCGAATCGCGGTGCCTGCACTGATGACATCATCAATTAATAACACACGCCCCTGCAACGGTGCGCCAACAATTGTTCCACCCTCTCCATGGTCTTTCGCTTCTTTCCGATTAAAGGCAAAAGGTAAATCACGTTGATAATGGTCAGCAAGGGCAATACTGGTAGCGACAACCAATGGAATCCCTTTATAGGCAGGTCCAAAGAGCATATCGAATTCTAAACCCGATTGTTGGATGGTTGCCGCATAATAACGCCCTAATCGTGCCATGGCACTGCCCGTATTAAATAACCCCGCATTAAAAAAATAGGGGCTTTGTCGTCCTGATTTCAGCGTAAAATTGCCAAAACGTAACACTTCACGCTGTATTGCAAAGTCTAAAAATTCTCGTTGGTAGCTTTGTATCATTTGGGAAATAGAAAATAGGTGAGTAAAATATCAAAGCGAATTTGTTTGCACGATTTTTGTGTGTCCGCTTTACGCGCCATACTATGCTTAAGTATTGAAAGGTACATCCTTATTCTAAAGCGATTTTTAGATACTACGCGCTAGAATAATACGAAAGCATAAGAGTAATGAGCCAATTATTCCACAAAATCTATGTTTAAATTTTCTCCGATAACCATGTTTTTGCCAATTCATAAAAATATTTTATATATTGATGATTTATCATAAATAAGAGAGAATGCACCGCAAATGATTTTAAAAAATGTTGTTTTAACCTTAAGTCCCATCCAAGGGGGGGAAATACATGCCTACACGTAGAGAGCTAGCCAACGCCATTCGCATTTTAAGTATGGATGCCGTACAAAAAGCCAATTCAGGACATCCCGGTGCGCCCATGGGCATGGCAGATATTGCCGAAGTCTTGTGGAATGACTATCTGCAACATAATCCACTGAATCCACAATGGTCTAACCGTGACCGCTTTGTTTTATCTAACGGTCATGGCTCTATGCTGTTGTATTCTCTACTGCATTTATCAGGCTATGATTTACCCCTTGATGAAATTAAACGCTTTCGTCAATTACACTCAAAAACCCCGGGACACCCTGAATATGGCTATACCGTAGGTGTAGAAACCACCACAGGCCCGTTAGGACAAGGGATTACTAACGCAATCGGTATGGCAATTGCCGAAAAAACCTTAGCCGCACAATTTAATCGTGATGGATTCCCCATTGTTGACCACTACACCTATACCTTTTTAGGCGATGGTTGCATGATGGAAGGCATTTCACATGAAGCCTGCTCTCTTGCAGGCACATTAGGACTTGGCAAACTCATTGCTTTTTATGATGATAATGGCATTTCTATTGATGGCGAAGTTGAAGGCTGGTTCACTGACGACACCCCCAAACGCTTTGAAGCCTATCACTGGCATGTTATCCGCCACGTTGATGGACACGACGCAACAGCCATAAAACAAGCCGTCGAACAAGCCCGCGCAGTCACTGATAAACCCAGCTTAATTTGCTGTAAAACCATCATCGGCTACGGCTCACCCAATAAACAAGGGAAAGAAGAATGTCACGGCGCGCCCTTAGGCGACAAAGAAATTGCCTTAGCCCGTGAACAATTAGGCTGGACAGCTCCTGCGTTTGAAATACCCGCCGAAATCTATGCCAGTTGGGACGCAAAAGCAAAAGGCACAACAACTGAAAAAGCATGGCAAGCCTTATTCCAAGCCTATCAACAAGCCCATCCTGAATTAGCCCAAGAATTTACACGGCGTATGGCAAAACAACTGCCCAGCCAATGGGCAAACAAATCTGCCGAATTTGTTGCAACCGTTAATCAAAAAGCCGAAACGATTGCATCACGTAAAGCCTCACAAAATTCAATTGGGGCTTACGCTCCCCTTTTACCCGAATTAATCGGCGGTTCTGCTGACCTCGCGGCTTCTAACTTAACCTTATGGTCTGGTAGTCAAGGCATTAAAGAACACCACGACGGCAATTATATTTATTACGGCGTGCGTGAATTTGCCATGGCAGCAATTGCCAACGGTATCAGCCTACACGGTGGCTTTATCCCCTACTGCTCCACCTTTTTAATGTTTTCTGAATATGCCCGTAACGCTTTGCGCATGGCAGCATTGATGAAAGCGCGTAATATTTTCGTCTTTACTCATGATTCCATTGGCTTAGGCGAAGATGGCCCAACGCATCAATGCGTAGAACAAACCGCAACCCTGCGTATGATTCCACGCATGTCCGTGTGGCGACCCTGCGATGCAGTAGAATCGGCGATAGCATGGAAATTAGCCATTGAGCGCGAACACGCACCCAGTTGTTTAATTTTTTCACGGCAAAATTTACCGCATCAAGCCCGCACCGCTGAACAATTACAAGCGGTTGAACGGGGTGCTTATACACTATTAGACTGCACAGGCACGCCCGAAGCCATCATTATCGCCACAGGTTCAGAAATCGGCATTGCGATGGATGCAGGCAAACAATTGCAAGCGAAAGGAAAAGCGGTGCGTGTGGTTTCTATGCCATCAACCGATACTTTTGACCAACAAAGCCCTGAATATCGTGAATCTGTTTTACCTGCAAGCGTAAGCAAACGGGTAGCGGTTGAAGCGGGTGTAACCGCAGGTTGGTTTAAATACGTTGGTTTAGCTGGCAAAGTGATTGGCTTAGACACTTTCGGCGAATCCGCGCCTGGTGGTGAGTTAATGAAATATTTTGGCTTTACCACTGAGAATGTGATGCAAACAGTGGAATCGCTTTTATAATCTGAAATGATTTTAGACCCTGCTGGTTTTTACCAGTAGGGTTTTAAGTCTGTTGTCGCCAATTGTCTCTCAAGACAATCTTGCCAGATAAAAAATGGATTGAAACCTCATGTTTTTCGTTTATTTCGTTTATACTATAAAAAACATAAGCGAGGAAAACAATGATGAGTGCAATTAATTTGGTAAAGCTACCGACCTATCAAGAAAGTGAACAAGCGAAAAGTAGTAGCCGTGTGTTGGCAAAATATATTGCTAATGGTCGATTACAACTCAGCATTAAAGCTGATGATTCACAAGAAGAATTAATTTTACCCAATTACGCAATCGACTTACTGCTTAATGTGTTGACTGAAATGGCGAAAGGTAATGCAATCACCCTAATGCCTATTCATGCTGAATTGACGACTCAAGAAGCCGCTGAATTATTAAACGTCAGTCGTCCCCATTTAGTCAGCCTATTAGAAAAAGGAGAAATCCCTTTTCATAAAATTGGTTCACATCGTCGTGTTCTAGCAAAGGATATCATTGAATACAAAAAAAATTTAAGAACCAATCGCTTACAAGCACTTAATGAATTAACTACCCTCTCCCAAACACTCGGCATGGGATATGAGTGATGGCAAGTTTCTCAGTCATTTGCGATGCTTGTGTTTTATACCCTGCACCGTTGCGGGATTTACTCATGCGATTAGCATTAGCCGATTTATTCAAAGCCCATTGGACAGATAAAATTCACGAAGAATGGATAAATGCGCTGCTACGACAAAATAAATATAAACGAGATGAATTAGAAAAAGTTCGCGATTTAATGGACAAACATATAAAAGATGCAAAAGTAGATGGTTATGAAACATTAATAAATGGCTTATCTTTACCTGATGAAAATGATAGGCACGTTTTAGCGGCTGCTATCAAAATAAATGCAGATGCAATTATTACATTTAATACAAAGGATTTTCCTTCAGATGTTTTAAATCAATATGCAATTGAGGTTATTCACCCTGATGATTTTATTTTTTATCAACTTGAATTAAACTCCGCTTTATGTTTTCAAGCCATTAAAGAACAACGACAAACCCTTAAAAATCCACCTAAAACGGCTGAAGAGTTTTTACGTATTTTACAAAAACAATCTTTACAACAAACGGTTTCAAAATTGGCAGAATATATAAATTTTATTTAAATAACTTACTTAATGCCTTTCTTGGAAAGAAAGCATCTATGTTAAAACCATTTTTACCCTATTTAGACACCCCCCAAAAAAAGCTACAATGAACACTTTTTTCTCACAGGGAGAGAATTCAATGACAATTAAAGTTGCAATCAATGGCTATGGTCGTATTGGACGTAACGTGTTACGGGCATTGTACGAAGCTGGACGGACGAACGAGATTAAAATCGTTGCCGTTAACGACTTAGGCGATGCTGAAACTAATGCGCACTTAACCCGCTACGATACCGCACACGGTCGTTTTAATGGCACTGTCGCAGTTGAAGGCGAGTACATGGTCATTAACGGCGACAAAATCCGCGTGTTTGCCGAGCGCGACCCCAGCAAATTGCCTTGGGCAGAATTAGGCGTTGATGTGGTTTATGAATGCACCGGCTTATTTACCAGCAAAGCCAAAGCCAGTGCGCATTTAGCGGGTGGTGCGAAAAAAGTCATTATTTCTGCTCCCGGTGAAAAAGATGTTGATGCAACCGTCGTTTATGGGGTTAATCATTCTATTCTCAAAGCCAGTGACACCGTCATTTCTAACGCTTCTTGCACAACCAACTGTCTCGCGCCCTTAGTCAAACCTTTACATGATAAAATCGGCGTGTTACATGGCTTAATGACCACTATTCATGCTTACACGAATGACCAAGTGTTGACGGATGTATTCCATAAAGATTTACGTCGCGCCCGTTCTGCCACCATGTCCATGATTCCAACGAAAACGGGTGCTGCTGCTGCTGTTGGGTTAGTCTTACCTGAATTAAATGGTAAGTTAGATGGCTTCTCCATTCGTGTTCCCACGATTAACGTTTCGGTTGTCGATTTAACCTTTGTGGCTAAACGCGCCACGACTAAAGAAGAAATCACGCAGATTTTAACAGAAGCCGCTCAAAATGAGCTGAAGGGCGTTTTAGCGATTAATCACGCGCCCTTAGTTTCTGTGGATTTCAATCATAATCCTGTTTCTTCTACTTATGATGCAACACAAACTAAAGTTATTGACGGTACTTTAGTAAAAGTGTTGTCTTGGTATGATAATGAATGGGGCTTCTCTAACCGTATGTTAGACACAACCCTTGTGTTAATGAGTGCGAAGTAATTGAATAAATAAGGGCGTATGGACGCGCCCTTATTGTTGTATTTAACAAGTGTTCGTCTTCTAGCGAGATAGCAATTGAAAAAACCTTGTTGAAAAAAGATAATTATCATCCCGTTTTTTCTTAATTCAGGTGTTTCAAGCAAAATGCAATTATCTGACCGAGTACAAGCAATCAAACCCTCACCCACGTTAGCCGTTACCAAACGCGCTAATGAAATGAAAGCCGCAGGACACGATATTGTCGGCTTAGGCGCAGGTGAACCTGATTTTGATACCCCTCAACATATTAAAGATGCTGCTATCGTCGCATTAAATAAGGGATTGACTAAATACACGGCGGTTGATGGTACACCTTCTTTAAAGAAAGCCATTGTTGATAAATTCGCGCGTGAAAATGGTTTAACTTATACCGCAAAGCAGGTTTTAGTCTCTTGTGGTGGTAAGCAGAGTTTTTATAACCTTGCACAAGCGATGTTAAATGATGGCGATGAAGTCATTATTCCCGCACCTTATTGGGTTTCTTATCCTGACATGGTGATTTTAGCGGGTGGAAAGCCTGTGATTGTGAGCGCGGGTATTGAGCAACATTTTAAAATTACCCCTGCACAGTTAGAAGCCGCGATTACGCCGAAAACCCAGTTATTTGTGATTAATAGTCCGTCTAATCCCACAGGTTCACATTACACGCCTGATGAATTAAGCGCGTTAGCGGAAGTGTTACGCAAACATCCGCACGTATTCATTGCTACTGATGATATGTATGAACATATTTTGTGGGAACATTTGCCCTTTAAGAATATTCTCAATGTCGCCCCTGATTTGTATGAGCGTACCATTGTTTTAAATGGGGTTTCTAAAGCCTATTCTATGACGGGTTGGCGAATTGGGTATGCAGCGGGTCCTGTGAAGTTGATTGAAGCGATGACGAATATTCAATCGCAATCAACCTCTAATCCGACCTCTATTTCTCAATATGCGGCTGAAGCGGGCATTAATGGCGATACAACGTTTATTCAGGAAATGGTTAAAGTCTTTAAAGAACGTCATGATTTCGTGTTAGCGGAATTATTGAAAATTGAAGGGGTTCAATGTGAAGCCTCTCAAGGCACTTTCTACATTTTCCCCAGTTTTCAAGGTGTCATTGCGCGTAAAGGCATGAAGAATGATTTAGAACTCAGTGAGTTTTTAATCGAAAAAGCAGGCGTTGCGTTAGTTCCCGGTTCTGCTTTTGGAGCGGAGGGTTATGTGCGTTTATCTTTCGCAACGAGTATGGATAATCTGAAAAAAGCGTTGGAAAGAATGCAAGCTGCGTTAAAATAAGCGCGATTGGTTGAAACTAAAAAACCTAGTAGATAGTAATGTCTGCTAGGTTTTTTTGTGTCTGCAAAAGGGTTAATGGATTATTGCGCGTCTGTTTCTAGCTGGCAGGATTCAGGCAATTCGCTGGGTTCTATACCCTCTGCGTGACATGTCCATAAAGATTTTTCGACATCATAGAGTAAAAATATCGCGCCTGTAATACCCGAATCTTCTTTAAAATACACGCCATAACCGCTGCCGTTTTCTAACAACTCAATATTTTTTACATATTGCCCTTCAGTGACAATGCCGATTTCTGCCGTCGTTGGCAATTTGCCTAAGCTGAAATAGCCATCTTCTGCGGCAACTCTGACTCTGCTAGATAAATCCATCGCTTCCATGATTGGGCTAGAAAGATTAGCGGTGGGTGGTGTTTCTTCATGTTGTGTTTCTTCATGCGGTATTTCTTCAGGCACGACTTCACCTAATGCTTCTTCTGCACGGTGAACATATTCTTGATAAGCAGGAATAGCGATTGCCGCTAAAACGCCTACAATGGCAACACTGCTGCTGTTCATTGCTAGCACAAACTCAAAAGGATTATTTTCAAAGGTGAGTTCCATGCCTACCAGTGAATCACTTATATCAACTTGAATTGCATACGTACCTTCATGCGGTAAGTTTAAATTTAAGGCACTTGGCAAAGCAAATAAATCTACAGGGGTTTTTGCTACATCACCTATTAAATTAAGCAGTTGCAAATAAGTATAATAAACATAGCGCGGTGTGTTTTTAATACTGCCTGACAACGATAAAACGCTATTATCTGTCGTTAAGCGATGTTCTCCAGCTAACCATGCTTGCAATGTTGTCTGTGTGTCATGCTGTTTGCGATCTTGTAATGCTTGCGGTACTTCTGCCAGAATCAAAAAGTTATTTTCTTCTACCCAATAATAATGGGTGTTGATGTAACTGACTAAAGAAAGTGCCAGCCCTTCTACAGATTTATCTGTATTGGGAGAAAAAGCACCCGTCGCCCAGTTCAGCATATTTGGCATACTTAAATGATGATATGTTTTGCCATTGATTTCACGGGTTTCATAACTGAGTTGGTATTTTTCGACTAAATGGCTGAGTACTTTTTGCCAGTTTTCGGGGTTGCGAATCCGAATAGCTGCAAATTCTCCAACGTCATCTACAAAAAAAACGACTTCAGGACCGAATGAACCCAATACCATCTCTAAATCAAGCCCAGAATTTTCTTGAAAAGATTTTTTAGCCTCAGTCAATTCGGCTAATCCGTCTTCATTTTTTTGTGCCTGCCAGTATTTTTCTAACCCCTGCCAAATTTCTAATGCAGGCACGTTGATGGTTGCCGCGAGCGTTGCTTTACCCGCTAATTCAATCGGAAATTCATTATGAACATCGGGGAAATATTCCCGATAACCTGCTTTTGGCATATCAGCAAAAATACCAAATCGTCCTTTTCCATTACTGACTCCCCAACCTATTGCAAATGAACGCATAGCCAATAAGCCCCATTCTTCATAAATGGTTAATTCTTCAGGGGGTAGCATGGATTGTAATAAGGGCATGAGTTTTTTGGTATCCGTCCAGTAGAAAAAACCTTGACCACTGGTATCTATGCGATTTTCTAAGGCATACATCGGATGATTAGCACTGGGTTGTAATTGAGCCAGTTGTTTTTTTAATGCGTCTGTATTGACAGCAACCCCTGTGCCTGCAAATAGGGTAAGCTGTTGACTATTCTTGTCAAAATAGGATGCAATAGAAAATGGATTCGCAACCATGACACCATAACCGCTGTCGGATAAAGGGGTGATGATTTTTAAGTCGGGCATTTTATCTGCCAAGCCTTTAAAAACGGCATTCACTTCTTCTGTAGAAGCCATACTTAATTTGGTTGTCAGTAAGACTTTAGCTTGCTCTGGGGATGCGCCTGTTGGTAGGAGAAAGACAATTTCTATGGGGGAATGTATCCGCGTGAGCAGGGCTTCTATAGCGGTATCGTCACTAAAAGAGCGGATAATGTTTTGATACAAGCCCGCTTGTAGGGCAAGTATTTGTTGAACATGGGTATCATTTTTCAGTGCGTCGTTTAATACACTGCCTTTAGGGGCAGAGAGAAACCCCCACAGATGCGGAATGCGAATATAAGCAATGGTATCAATGGGTAATGTTTCACGCAGTGTTGCAGGTTCAGAAATAGTTGTCGCATGGCTAAACGGTAGCCAGAGGCACAAGACAAGAAAATATAATTTTTTCATCGTTATTACCTACTTGTTAAATATTATGGGGGTAAAACAGGTTTATTATGGATGAAAATGCGTTTGTTTTCATTGAAGGTTTATGCCGTGAAGAAAATATATTGCGGAGTACCTTATTTATAAAACGCATATCTTTATGATAAAAATGAAGTTAATAATGTATTTATTAGGTTCGTATTGCTTGTTTGAAGGTTAAATCCTGACTTTTTTGATTAAAAACGGCTTATGTTAAAACGCACAACCAATCTTTGCGTTTATTCTTAATAATCTAATGCAATTTATCAATTAGTTAGATAAGTATTAATCATTCTTTAAAGAAATCTATTGAAAAATGATTCAATATGAATCATTGGGAATATCGACATGCGCGATTGGTTTACCTTTATTATTTAACGAACATTTAAGGATAAAATAAACCACTATAAGGTATCTCGCTGATTGATAAAATGTAAGGACAATTTAGTATGTTAATTGCAAATGACTGATGACATTACCACATTATCAAATAGTTTAATAAACCCCATCAACAGCGTAATGTATCAATAAATAGTATATTTATATCAATATAATATTACGTTTATAATCAATATGTTACAATGTTTAAAGTCAATTTTATAGCAATAAATATCGTTATGTTTATCAGGTAGGGAGTTAGACAGATGCATTTTTTTGGTAAAATTTTTGCTGTACCGCTATTCATAGGCTGTTTTGTGATTTTATCATCCTTCGTTTTTGCAGAAGAAAATCGTCTATCGAGTGCATCCACAGTGGAGTCTGTTTCGGCAACACCCTCTACCGTAGCAAATAATCGTCTAACAATGGCTGACCATTTAGAAAAGCCAACAGGACGGGTTATTTTAACCATTAAAGGTCAAATTAAACTGACAAATAGTGATGACGGGTCGGCGCGTTTTGACCGTGAAATGCTAACGAAATTGCCACAAAAAACAATAAAAACAACCGAACTGTGGTCAGATGGAATGCAAATATTTGAAGGTGTATTGCTGGTTGATTTGTTGAAATACGTAGGCGCAACAGGCGGTTCTATTATTGCTAACGCGCTGGATGGTTACGATACAAATCCTATTTTAATCAGCGATTTAGAAAAATACTCTGTCTTAGTTGCAATTAAAAACAATGGGCAATACATGCGTATCCGCGACAAAGGACCTGTGCGCTTAGTTTATCCTGTAGATGATTTTCCCGAGTTGCAAAAAGACCCTAGTACCCAATATAAACTCATTTGGCATTTGCGGACATTGATTGTACGTTAATTTTTTAAATAGCATTGCCGCAATTAAGGACTAAGGCATGAAACATAAAAAGATTCGCTGGTCACATTTTTCAGTCATGCTGATTTTTGGACTCAGTATTTTTATTGCGAGCATTTATGCGGGATTTAGTTATTTATTAGAAACGAGCAGAGCAACAGCAACTGACCAAGCATACGATTACTTTGCTTTATTACAAGCTAATCAAGAATTTGAACGCTTGCAACATCGTTTAGAAATTGCAAGCGTTGACCCTAGCACCGCAACCGCCGAAGGTGAGGACTTACCCTTATTAGAACAATTAGGCATTGCATGGGTAAAACTTAATCGTTTAATAGAAGGGAAAAATGCAACGCGATTGCGTCAAGATGAGGCCTTATTAGCCTTTAAAGAAAAAGCCGACCGTTTTTTAGAACAATTAGAACTAACCTTAGATAAAGACCTGAATTCCCCACTGTATCAACCGATTCCTGATTATGTTGCATTACAAAAATTAGCCCGACCTTTGGTTGAAGAATTTAAACCATTGGTTGACCAGAAATCGCGTTTATTAAAGTTGCAAGAACAACTTGCTGCGGGACAGGCTTCATTAAAATATTATTTTGGCGGGATTTTACTCAGTGGGATTTTGGTCTTATTGATGTATGGCTATGCCCTAAAACGCACCATATCTATGGCGAAAGAAATGGCTTATCAAGCCAGCCATGATTTACTCACCCGATTATTCAACCGTTCAGAAATAGAACAACGTGTTGAAGAATTATTAACTGCCGCCCGCTTAAATGACGAACACCATTCCTTATGTTACATGGACTTAGATAATTTTAAGATTATCAATGATACTTGTGGACATGAAGCAGGCGACGAATTACTCAAACAATTAAGCCCTGTTTTGCAATCTAATATTCGCCCACAAGATATGTTAGCCCGTTTAGGCGGGGATGAATTTGCAGTTATTTTATATGATTGTGAAATGCCTATTGCCGAACAAATTGCTGAACGGTTACGTGAAACCGTACAAGATTTTAAATTTAGCTGGGCAGGACAAACTTTTGATGTCACTATCAGTATTGGTGCTGTTTCTATTAATAAAAATAGTGATATTACTTCTGCAATCCTGAGTGATGCAGATGCTGCCTGCTTTTTAGCAAAAGAACGTG
Source organism: Beggiatoa leptomitoformis (assembly GCF_001305575.3). NCBI lineage: Bacteria > Pseudomonadati > Pseudomonadota > Gammaproteobacteria > Thiotrichales > Thiotrichaceae > Beggiatoa > Beggiatoa leptomitoformis. The sequence goes on along the minus strand of NZ_CP012373.2, from coordinate 490,654 downwards.
GACGCAATCGGATTTATTTAGGACAAAGCCATACATTAGAAAGCCATAAAACGCAGATGGCGTGGGTTTCTCGAATTTCACAAGCCTTTAAGGAAAATCGTTTCCGCTTGTATCATCAACCCATTGTGCCTATTCAAGCCAATCACGTTGAAAAAACACATTATGAAGTTTTAGTCAGAATGTTGGACGAAGAGGGCAAAATTATTCCACCGGGTATTTTTCTGCCTGCCGCTGAACGTTACAACCAGATGGTTAGGCTAGACCGCTGGATTATTAGAACTTTATTTGAACATTTGACCAGCCATCCTGAAGAATTAGATGCCTTAGAAATTTGTTCGGTTAATTTATCGGGTTTATCCATTGGCGATAGGAATTTTACAGGCTTTATTGTTGAACAATTTGAAAGTTTTGGAATGCCTACACACAAAGTCTGTTTTGAAATTACAGAAACGGCAGCGATTACCAATATTAAAGAAGCCTCAAAATTTATTCGTTATTTCAAGGAAATGGGTTGTCGTTTTTCATTAGACGATTTCGGCAGTGGCATGTCCTCTTTTGCCTATTTGAAAGGAATGCCTGTTGATTACTTAAAAATTGATGGGGGATTTGTGAAAGATATGATTAGCGATCACATTGACCGTGCTATGGTTGATTCAATCCATCGTGTTGGACATGTTTTAGGCTTAAAAACGATTGCGGAATATGTGGAGAACGACCAAATTTTGGCATTGTTGCGTGATATAGGCGTAGATTATGCGCAAGGTTACGGGATAGGCAAACCGCAACCCTTAACGCATCGTAATACCTGAAAATAATTAATTTACCAACTCTAAAAAATAGAGTAATCCATTGTTATCACCCAAGACAATCCGTTTTCCGTCAGGGGTGATTGCACAACAGTTTAATTTTTCTTCCATCACCAAATTGCCTAGCAGTTCGCCTTGTCGCCAGTCCCACACTTTTAACGAATTATCCCACGCAAGCGAGATAAGCACAGACCCTTCAGGACTCAACGTAATTGCGTCGATATAATTTTCATGCGCAGCAATACTGTTAATTTCTTTACCCGTATTAAGTTCCCAAACTTTAATCGTATTGTCCCAACTGGCTGAAATAACATGTTGTCCGTCGGTCGTTATGGTTACTGCAATCACCCAATAGTGATGTCCTGTCAATGTCAAAATTTCTGTACCACTGGCAATATCCCAAATTTTGAGCGAATTATCACGGGCAGCAGAAATAACCTTAGAGCCATCAGGTGTTACCGCGACTGCCATAACCCATGCCTCATGCCCAATTAGACGATGCACAGGTTCTAAACGGGCTAAATCCCAGATTACAATTACATTATCACGCCCACCCGACACTAGATAAGAGCCATCGGGTGTAATGGCGATAGTATGAATACGGTCTGTATGTTCGCGTAATATATGGCTTTCTATGCCTAAGCCTAAATCCCAAATTCGTATGGTTTTATCTTCTGAGGCTGAAATAGCTTTTGAACCATCAGGCGTAACAATGACATCTGTGACACGTTTACTATGTCCAAATAAAGTTAAAATGTCTAAACCGCTCTCAATTTCCCAAATTTTTAATGTTCGATCATTTGATGCAGAAATAACATATTTGCCACTGGGGGTAACTGTGACGCGATTAATGGCTTCAGCATGTTCGCCCTGTGCAGGACGCAGTGCAAGAAAGGAGGGTGTTGTTCTCATCATGAATATTTTTTATTGGGCTAATCCTTATCCTTGTTATAAGATTGGAAAGCGAAAATAAAAGGTTTTTTTAGGCTTATTGTTGTTAGGCGGCTTCTGTTAAATAACGTGACATGTCCAATAAGTCAGGCTGAACACGGTATAAAAACACCATGACAACCCCTGTAATAACGCCTTCGACTAGCATTACGGGAATGTGTGACACCATAACCCAAATAATTAATAAATTAAAGGCTTGTGTATCGCTTAAATATAAAGCACTTGCCATAATTAACACACCTAATGCGACTGCAAACACGGCCGCCGCACTGCCTCGCCACAAGACACTTTTAGCACTAGCCTGTTGTAGTTGTTGCCCAAACAGGTAGTAACAGACAACCGCAGGCACACTCATAATTAGCGTATTAATTCCTAATGTTGTTAATCCCCCAAAACCAAAAAAAATTGTTTGTAGTAATAAAGCGACGAAAATTGCGGGAAATGCCGCCCAACCTAATAATAAACCACATAAACCTAACATTACTAAGTGTACGCTGGTTACACCAACAGGAATATGAATCAAACTGGCGATAAAAAAAACGGCTGATAAAACCGCCGCTAAGGGAATACGTGCCTGTTCTAAGTGACGTAGCCCTATCGCAATCCCCCCCATTGCTAATAAGCTACTTCCGACTAACACGGGTAATGATAAAACCCCTTCCGCAATGTGCATTTCTCACTCCTTTTTCACACGCCGACCTTGTAAAAAAAACCATAATCCCGCAATACCAACGATATAACCAATACCACCCAATATGTCGTGCAAGCGCACTTTTTCTTCATATTTTTCTAATTGTTCACGCAAGGGACGAACTTGTTGATAAACAGCTTGTTCTACCAATAGTTGAATGGGTTGTTCAACTAAATTCGTTTTAACATTTTGTTTAGTTGCCTTATTTTCAGTAGTAATGCTCACATCATCCGCTTGAATGGCATAACTGGCTTGATGCCCATCACCTGTGTTAATACTGAGTTGTACAGCTTGTTTTTGCGTTAATACATAGCTGAATCGTCCCTGTGTGTCAGTCAGGCTTTCACCCAAGACGACCCCTGAATTATCTTTAACGATGACAGGCATATTTTGTACAGCCGCCCCGCCTGAAAAATAGGCATAACCATTAATTGTTGAACCTTCTACTGTCGCAAAGAGCTTTACTTTATGCGCATACGCGACATTGCTTATTGTCCAACAAATAATAATTAGACTTAAGTAGTAACCTGTTTTTATGGTGATTTTCACTATTGCATGTCCACAGTATGCACCCATATTAACCCGCCCAATTCAACGGCTACAGGCTTACCATCAGGATTTAGCATGGTTGTATCACCTTCAACCAAAGCGGCAAACGCCCACCAGCCTGCTTTAGGCATAGCATAACTAAACTCACCTTGTGCATTTGTCTTAAGTACTTGTGTAACAAAGGGGTCAGCGGGAATAACAACGGTATTATGTTCATTCCAATATTCCACTTCTATTTTTGCATACGGCACGGCTTGCCCGTTCTTTTTCACAATTCCGCGAAAAATATTGCCTGTCCACAATCCATAAGGACGGACAAGCGGTTCAATTTCTATAGGAAACCCAACTAATTTATCCCAACCCGTTTCTGCACCGAAAGCAGATACAACAACCTTTGTGTAATGCACAATAAATTTATTTTCTGCCGCTTCCCAATAAGGTGCAGGTTCTACATAAAAAATATGGTCGGCAGGGCGTGTGAGTAAATACTTGGCAGAATAGGTATTTTTATCTTGTTGTTTAACCAGCGTTAAGGTTGGTAATAAATTTATTTTCTCGTCTTGAACAAGCACGCCAAATTGCTTGGGTTCACCCATATTCATCACAGGGCTTTGTTCCATTGGATGGGTAAATACTAGCGTTAAAATAATATTTTTCTCATCTTCTGCATTAACAATATCTTGTGAAGGCAGTAAGGTTTGAAAATGCGCATGTGCCATTAGCGGAAAAAAACTGACTAACCCACTTAGTAATAAGCCAATAAAGAGAGATAACCGTTGCATAAAAATTTCCCATCGTGATTTATTGCGTATTAAAAATATTAAATTCGTAATACTGACTAATCATAATCGGAAAATAACAAGATATCAATTTCAACATACGCTTAAATGTGTACGATAAACTACCGTGCTGAAAGGGAAATCGCCACTAAAAAATATCTGAATTGGGATTACCCGCGTTTAAAAATATTAATTTTTTTATAATTTTGCAAATGCTAGAGCGTGTCATCAAATAGTAAAAAGTGTTATATTATAAATATATACCCAGATATCGCCAAGGATAAAACAATGAGTCGTCGCTATGCCTTAACCGATGAACAATGGTCAAAACTAGAACCGCTACTCCCTGGACGTAAAGGACATGTCGGGATGACGGCTAAAGATAACCGCTTGTTTATTGATGCTGTTCTATTCCGTTATCGCAGTGGCATTCCTTGGCGCGACCTCCCCGAACGCTTTGGTGATTTCCGTGTCGTCCATACCCGCTTCAGTCGTTGGTCTAAAAAAGGTGTCTGGGAACGTGTTTTCAAGATACTAAGTGCCGATGCCGATAATGAATATGCCATGATAGACAGCACAATAGTTAGAGCGCATCAACATAGTAGTGGTGGTGGTGCAGATGAAGCCATTGGACGTAGCGCAGGGGGTTTAAGTACCAAGATTAACTCCGTTGTTGACGCACTGGGCAATCCGACCCTTTTTTTTTGACTGCGGGACAGGCAAGCGACCTTGAAGGGGCTGATGCTCTTATTCCTCAGATAAAGGCAAACGCTTTATTGGCTGATAAGGCTTATGATGCTGATGAACGGGTTAGAGATGTTTTAAAACAGAAAAGCATAGAACCTGTGATTCCGTTCAGGAAAAATCGTTTAAATCCACCTGATTATGATAAAGCTCTTTATAAGGCACGTTATTTAATCGAGCATTTCTTCGGTAAATTAAAGCAATACCGCGCCATAGCTACACGATATGATAAACGCGCTAGGAATTTCTTAAGTGGGGTTTATTTGGCTTCTACCTTGATTCTTTTGGCTTGAACCTTTAACCCTTCTTATTTGATGACAGGCTCTAGTAATTTACAGATAATTCAGTGGATTTTGATTCAAATATTTTTAACTTTACGGACAACAGTTTATATTTCCCTTAAAAGCACGTAATTCCGTTTGCGGGGTAAAAAGGGTTGTAGTGGGTAATACTTGTACTGCGGCCATGCGTCGGCGTGGGTGCATTTCATTCATGCTTGTTCCTGTAAATCCAATAATAACCAACTCGCCCCCGCGCTCGGCAATAATCATTGTGTGATGTGGGTCTGATTCCCCTGATTTAAACGCAAATACCCAATCACCTACAGCTAGTTGGCGTGGATTGCGAATCGGACGGGTATAAACGGTTCGATAAATACTTTTTGAGGAAATACTTCCCTCACCAATAAATGTATCTGTTTGATTAGGTTCTAAGGGTCTGCTTAACATCCGTAAATAGCTAGGAATAACCGCACAAATTAAATTAATAGGCGCGCGCCCAAAACGACGTTGAGCTTGTTGATAGGTTGCTTGGAAATATAAATTTCTATGGTCAAACACTATCCATGAATCATGTTCAGCCCCAATATCCCGAGGTTCAATATAGCCATAACCCAGCGGTAAACGGTCGTATTCACCAATGTTTAAATGATTAATAAAATCCCGTAACGCATTGTTAAAATTCTGTTGCGTAGCAGTCAGTTTCTGCCCATTAGCAATGTTTGACACAACAACAGGTGTTGATGTTTCTGTACAAGCGGATAACAACACGCCTAATATAAATACTGAGTAATATAAGATATTCATCATTATCTCGTTTTTAACTAAGGTAGTCCCCACGATGAACATAGAAATATGTTCAATAACTTATGCTTGTCTTGATTTATCAGAATTAGGCTCAATTCCTATCTTAATCTGTTAACCCCTATTCAATCAGGGCTGAAAATAGTATCCGCGTGAATAAATTCGCACAATTACAAGCTATTAATATAACCTGTTAATTTACAAGGTATTGACTATGAATTCTACCCCTGCAACAGAATCCACTCTCGTTTCTTCCATTACAGATAATGTAATGGTTGCTATGCACCATGTCCATAAATGGTATGGGGATTTTCATGTATTAAAAGATATTAATTTGACTGTCAGGCAGGGAGAACGCATTGTTATTTGCGGTCCTTCGGGTTGTGGCAAGTCGACAACTATTCGTTGTTTAAATCGCTTAGAAAAACATCAGGAAGGACAGATTTTTGTTGGCAATATTGAATTAACCGATGATCTGAAACATATTGAACAAACGCGTAAAGAAATTGGTATGGTTTTTCAACAATTTAATTTATTTCCGCATTTGTCTGTTTTAGAAAATTGTTGTCTTGCACCTATGTGGGTATTAAAAAAACCGCGCAAAGTTGCAGAAGAAATTGCCATGCGTTTTTTAGAACGGGTAAGAATTACAGACCAAGCCCTAAAATATCCGGGCCAATTGTCTGGCGGACAACAACAACGGGTTGCGATTGCACGTAGCTTATGTATGAACCCTAAAATTATGTTGTTTGATGAGCCTACATCAGCCTTAGACCCTGAAATGATTAAGGAAGTATTAGACGTAATGATTGAACTGGCACAAGATGGCATGACCATGATTTGTGTAACGCATGAAATGGGATTTGCAAAAACCGTTGCCAATCGCGTCATATTTATGGATGCGGGAGAAATTATTGAAGAAAATGAACCTAATGCTTTTTTCAATAATCCACAGTCTGAACGCTCTAAACTGTTCTTAAGTCAAATTTTATAACCTATCACGCCGTGTTTAAAAATATCATGCGAATTTTAGTCATAGAAGACGATAAAGAAGTTGCTGCCTACCTCATCAAAGGCCTAAAAGAAAGTGCTTATACGGTTGACCACGCAGAAACAGGAAAAGACGGTTTATTTTTTGCGGCGAGCGAAACATACGATGCGATGATTATCGACCGCATGTTACCTATGGTAGATGGACTAACCATTATTCAAACCTTACGCGCCGCCAATAACCAAACACCAACCCTCATATTAAGTGCCTTAGCGGATGTGGATGACCGAGTGAAAGGATTAAAAGCAGGTGGCGATGACTATTTAACCAAACCATTTGCGTTCAGTGAACTACTTGCCCGTTTAGAAGCCCTACTTCGACGGGTAGTACACAACACGACAGAAACGACACTAATCGTTGGCGATTTAAGCATAGACTTACTCACCCGCACCGCAAAACGTGCCGAACAAGAAATCAGTCTGCAACCGCGTGAATTTAGACTATTAGAATATCTCATGCGCCATGCAGGACAAGTTATTACCCGCACTATGTTACTAGAAAACGTTTGGGATTATCACTTTGACCCTCAAACCAATGTGATTGATGTCCATATCAGCCGCTTACGCCAAAAAATTGACAAAGATTTTACTAAACCCTTATTACATACCATTCGCGGTGCAGGTTACATGATACGTGAAACAACTGATTAAACTTTTAAACACCTCAACATTCCGTGTAACATTGATTTACATGGGATTATTTGGCATGTCTGCCCTATTACTGATGGGGTTTATTTACTGGGCAACCGTGAGTTATATTGCTACACAAACGGATGAAACCATTGAAGCAGATGTCATCGGCTTAAACGACCAATACCGTCGTAGCGGTTTAGTCGGTTTAGTCACACTTTTACAAGACCGAATTATACGTAATCCCAATATGTCCTCTATTTATGCAGTTATTCGCAAAGACGGCTCGGTCATTGTTGGGAATTTAAATCGAGTTCCCCCTATCCCACCCGACGTTAACGAATGGATTACATTTGAATTTTCACAATGGTGGAATGGCAAACCAGAGATTTACAAAGCCCGCGCCCGCTTCTTTTTCATCGGTGATAACTACCATCTTCTCATTGGGCGAGACATCCGTGCGTTAGAATTTACCCAACACCTAATCACCAATGCCCTGCTGTGGGGACTGGCCATTACATTAGCACTCGCATTATTTGGCGGATTAATGATGAGTTGGAGCAGTGTTCGCCGTTTAGAATCCATCAACAACAGCATCCGTCGCATCATGCACGGCGACTTATCCCAACGCATTCCCAATCGAGGAACACAAGATGATTTTGACCAATTAGCAGAAAACCTAAATGCAATGCTTGCCCAACTGGAAAAACTCATGAATGGCATACGTCAAGTAACCGATAATGTTGCACACGACCTACGCACACCATTAACCAGATTACGCAACCGTTTAGAAGAATTACGAGAAACCGCATTAAACGACAACCAAGACCAATTAGTAGAAAAAAATATTGCCGAAGCAGATAAATTACTACACACTTTTAATGCACTACTTCGTATTGGACGCTTAGAATCGGGCTGTCACCGCTCAGAACTCATCATGATAGATTTAAGCCAACTATTACTAGATGCTATAGAGTTTTATGAAGTGCTAGCCACAGAAAAACAACAAACCTTAACCACACACGTTGCCCCCGCCCTAATGATTGAAGGCGACCGTGACTTACTCTTTCAAGCCATTGTTAATCTATTAGACAACGCAATTAAATACACACCAGAAAATGGATATATTGATATTGCACTGCAACAAACAGATGACAATCTACTTTTTAGCGTTACAGACACAGGGCAAGGGATACCTGACGGATATAAAGAAAAAGTCCTAGAACGCTTTTTCCGTATGGAAAATAGTCGTAGCACGGCGGGCAATGGCTTAGGATTGAGTTTAGTCGCTGCAGTTGTTAGTTATCATCAAGCCCAGATGGTACTGGAAGATAACACCCCTACAGGATTGCGCGTGGTATTAACGCTACCGCAAAAAAAACGCGACGGCAGACCGTCGCGCCACCCTAACGTCCTTGTTACGGTGTAAAAAGGTTTTACATTGAGGAGAGGTAAAGCGATAACGCCCTTAAGGCGTTATTTACAACAAATACAACTTAAGCAGCTTTCGCTAAAGGATTGAAAGCGGAAACACTCTTGATACTGCCTTCAACTAAAGAAGCAATTTGTGATTTGCTATCTACTAAAATTTCAACGGTAACACGAGCGTTGTTTAACACTTTCTTGTTCAATTCTTGGGTGGCTTCAGCTTGAATGGCAAACACATCTTGCACACGCTTGACTTCGCCTAATGCTTGAATTTGCTTAACGCTGTTATCAGCATAAATGCTCATGACATCCATTTGTTGACGTAATAAAGCGGTCACTAAATTGGTGTTGATGTCAGCTAATTTTTGCACGATGGCGACATTGGATTTGTTCAGGTCAACCCATTTTTTCATTTGTTCTTTCATGATGCACTCCATTAAGGATTCAGGGGGAATTAACGGTTAGAGTTAAAAAACTTTTATATTCGAGATGTATAAGAAGGTTCGTTATGTCCTTTACTTATCCTACCCCGCTTGAGACATATAGTAGCTAATTTTATTGTGCATTGCAACAAAAATGTTGCGACGCACAAAAATATTTTTGACCTAACAAAAACCTCCCCTAAAAAACTTTACTATTCAGTATGGTACGTACAATATCGCATCAAGCAATCGTATCCGTAACCTGAGTTCGGGATAAGCGATTAGAGCAAAGGAGTCAAATCCTTTCTGGCAATATTCAAAGAAGGCAGTTTATCCTGATAAGAATAAGCGACCAAACTTGCGACAACGTTAATCATATAATGGGTTAATGAACGATGCCGCGAGTGTTCCAAGTCAAAAATATTTTTCAACTGGTCATTAATCGTTTCGATGACACAACGCTTACGTAACAAAAGCTTATCGAAAGCGGCGAGTACTCGGGGTTTCATGTTTTTCTTCAAGGTAGTCATCAATTCTACGTCATCTAAAACCAATAGCTCAGCTAGCTTTTTAGAGAGATAGCCACGGTCTCCAAAGACTTTACCGATAAAGTCTTTCAGCATACTCGGAACAGGTTTTCTATCATCGACTAAGAGATGGAGTTTGAAGCCATAAAACCATCCTGTTGAAGATTTGCCTCTTTGTGCCTCATCCTTGAAGGTTTGGTAGCGTGGAATCCGTAGGTTATCGCAAACTCGTAAAGATGTTGAATCAATAAAGGCAATCCCCTTCCCTGTGGCACAACGGCTTTTCATGAAGAAAGTCAGAGGAATCAAGATGTCAGGTAACAGCTCAATGAAACGATTGCAGGAGACAAGGACAGATGTTGATGACGGGTATAAAACCATTTGAAGGTTCTGTAACCTGAGGAGTGGTATAAAACGATAAGGGTGATGATTTCAGAAGGGCTTAAACTTCGAGTTCTGCGTCTTGTTTTGCAGCCATCGTTGAGTTGAGTTTTTTCCCATTCAGGAATAAATGCGTTGCAGAAATCATCCACTTCACAAAACAATCGTGTTAAATTCATGGTAGGCAAGCTCGTTGAGAAATATGGAGTGTAGAGATTTTATATTTTCTCAGATTCTATCGGGCTTGCCTTCCTTATTCCGAACTCAGGTTAATTTACCTTCAGTAATTACGTTGCATCAACTGCTTAACATGCCATTATCTCGCGTGCTACCCTACGTCTAAAATACCCTGTCATTATATGCAAAAAATAACTTTAAAGAAGAAAAATTATGTTATATCTCAGTGAGATTTTGCTTAAACATCAGGCATTGGATAATTTTGATGCATTGATTGATGTTGTAAAAATGGAAATGCAACAGACAAATGAACGTTTTTTCCGTTTTGATGTAAAACCCCCTTTCTCTGATACACCCAATAACTGGGAAACTCACCTAGAAAATATCTTTTATTTAAAACAAGTTTAACCTGTAACAACTTACTCTTAACTATAAAACTTATAAGGGGTTTCATGTGTTATTCTTAAAAAAGATTATTTCACAGCATTCTTTAAGCCATCGCACGATGTTAAGCATGGCAGGACGTATTGCGTTAGTTGTTATTGGTGTAACCTTATTAAGTTATTGGCATTTTATTTCTAGTTTAGAAACGCAGACATTGGCACAATTAGAAAAATATGTTGCAGAACGTGGACAACGAGAAAGTAGTATTTTTCAATTAGCTGAGGATAATCATAAAACACTCAAACAAGCGTTATTACAACAATTAGCTGATTTTGGAGAAACTGACCCTAAAGCTGAATTTGACGCATTATTTGAACAATGGACAGATGGAACAACCCGTAATCGCCTACAAGGACAACCGATTGAGCATTTTGATAAAGACCGTTATCCATCAACATTTATCGGAAAACAGGTGGTGATTGATGCAGATATTCGTCGTCGTGTTCTCGCATTTTATATTTTAACGAAACAATATGGACGAGCATGGTTAAACCGTTTTGTCGATACATACATCATGGCACCTGAAAATATAGAGGTTATTTATTGGGCGGATGTCGCATGGGGTTTGGATACTACGGCAGATATTGATATTCCTAAAGAAGAGTTTTTCTATATTTCTGATAAAGAACATAACCCTGAGCGTAAACCTGTATGGACAGGTGTTTTTGAAGACCCCGTACCAAAATTATGGATGGTATCGTTAGAAACGCCTGTAGATGATGAACAAGGGCGACATATTGCAACATTAGGACATGATATTATTTTAAATGAGTTATTGGATAGAATTGTCAATAATCATTTGCAAGGGACGCAAAACATATTGTTTCGGGAAGATGGGCGATTAATCGCACATCCTGAATTTACTGAGGCTATTAAAGCAAAAGGCGGTATATTTGATATTCAGATGGATGGAAATGCACATTTACAGCGGATTTTTAAGTTAGCTAAAAATCGTAATGTAGATACGTTAATTATAAACAATCCTGATGATAATGAATATTTGGCAGTGACACAATTAGCCTCAACTGATTGGTATTTCGTTATTATTTACCCGAAAGAATTATTGGCAAATTTAGCTTTTCATACAGTTACAATTATTTTTTTATTAGGACTTTTATCTTTATTGATTGAAGTTTTAATTTTATTTTATATTTTACGTTTAAATATCGCTAAACCATTGCAAACATTTGTAACTGCCACAGAAAAAATTGCAGATGGTCATTTTAGTGCTGTACGTGAGTTGGATACACGACGTTCAGATGAGTTAGGAACTTTAGCAAAGGCATTGAATATAATGTCTTATAAATTAGAAGATAATTTTAATATTATGGAAAAAACAGTGCAGGAGCGCACGCAAGCATTGGCAACAGCAAATAATGCAATTCTTCAGCTAAATAAGCAGTTAGAAAAAGAAAATTTACGGATGGGAGCAGAACTGGCCGTTACCCGTAAATTACAACAGATGGTACTACCCAGAGAAAAGGAATTAAAAAATATTAAGGGTTTAGAAATATCGGGTTATATGGAGCCTGCCTCTGAAGTTGGCGGGGATTATTATGATGTTTTACAACAAAATGGACGGGTTAAAATCAGTATTGGGGATGTGACAGGGCATGGTTTAGAAAGCGGGGTATTAATGTTAATGGTACAAACGGCAGTGCGTACCTTGTTAATGAGTGATGTGACTGACCCGCATATTTTTCTGAATACTTTAAATAGAATAATATATAGTAATATCAAGCGAATGTGTTCTGATAAAAATTTGACTTTATCGCTCATTGACTATGAAGATGGTGTAATGAAGTTGAGTGGGCAGCATGAGGAGGTATTGGTGGTGCGTAAAAATACAGATGTAGAGCGCATCGATACGATTAACTTAGGTTTTATGCTGGGCTTAGAGCCTGATATTAGTGCGTTTGTCGAACAGCGTGAGGTTGATATTCAATTGGGTGATGGTATTGTCCTTTATACGGATGGTATTACAGAAGCCTTTAATGCAAAAAGAGAAGCTTACGGATTAGAACGTTTGTGTCGCATTATTAGTCAATCGTGGTCGTTATCCACAACAGAAATTCGTGATCAGGTAATTAATGATGTTAAAAAACATATTGGTACAACACATATATCAGATGACATAACTTTATTAGTTATTAAAAAAATCTAAATATATAGCAGGTTAGAATAAATATCTTTATAAGTAGTATTATAGATATATTTGTAAGAAAATATTATTAATAATAAAGGTATTACACTATGAGTATGGAAAAATTTGTCCCCACGCCCAACTGTACCGACATATTTGAACCTGATTCGCTGAGTATTGAGCAAGCCTTAGCACAAATTCAAATGCAACTCATGCCTGTTAAAGAGACTGAAAAAGTCGCATTACGGACAGGATTAGGACGTATCCTCGCAGAAACCATTATTTCACCCGTCAATATTCCCGCTTACACCAATTCAGCCATGGATGGTTATGCTCTTCATCATGCAGATTTACCCGCAACAGGTACGCAAACCCTGCAAGTAATAGGTACTGCGATGGCAGGACAGCCTTTTATACACAAAGTAGAACAAGGTCAATGTGTGCGTATTATGACAGGGGCAATTTTACCGACGGGAACGGATACGGTATTGATGCAAGAGCATGTGCAACGTGAAGGCGAATTTATTCAGTTTTTTGCAGGCGAACAGGCAGGACAAAATATTCGGCATGTTGGAGAAGATATTCGTTGTGGCGAACCCGTATTAGTGGAAGGTAAACGCTTGTTACCACCCGAACTTGGGTTGTTGGCTTCTTTAGGCATTGCTGAAATTACCGTAAAACGCCGATTACGGGTTGCTTTTTTCTCCACAGGGGATGAGTTGCGCTCAATTGGTGAGACATTAGAAATAGGACAGATTTATGACAGCAATCGTTACACCCTTTATGGCATGTTGCAGCGTTTAGAGCTTGATGTACTAGATATGGGTGTTGTAAAAGATGATAAGCAAGCACTAACCCATGCTTTTACCACTGCCGCCGCAATGGCTGATGTTGTGATTACTTCTGGTGGTGTGTCTGTTGGCGAGGCTGATTTTACAAAAGAAGTGTTATCCGATTTGGGGGCGATTAACTTTTGGAAAATTGCGATGAAGCCCGGTCGTCCGTTTGCTTTTGGACGGCTACAACAAGCGGCATTTTTCGGCTTACCCGGTAATCCTGTTGCGGTAATGGTCACGTTTTACCAACTTGTGCAACCCGCTCTCCACTACATGATGAGTGGACTCACCACATCTTATGTGAGTTTACAAGCTAAATGTTCAGTAGCGTATAAGAAAAAACCGGGACGGGCAGAATTTCCACGCGGACTATTAGCCAAAGATGCGACAGGTGAATGGACAGTTAGTGTGGCAGGACAACAAGGCTCTGGCATTTTAAGTTCAATGAGTATTGGTAATTGCTTTATTTTATTATCAATTGAGCAAGGCAATATCGATATTGGTGAGTGGGTAACTGTGCAACCTTTTCAAGGGATGCTATAACGCCCTATCATTTGGCTTTTTAGCAAATGATGCACCAGTTACAAATTCTTTCTCTATTAGTTTGACATAAAACGAGCAGGCATTTCATCCAGAAAGGTATAAAATAGGACGATTCTTAATGATTTTGCCTTTGTGAATGATTAAGAATAGTTATGCAATACTACCCGCATTACAAACAAGAACACACTGATAATACTAAAAAGTTCTTAACAATGATTGCGCATAAGCGCGTTTAGCAAAAACGAGTATGTACTAAATCAGGAGGAGTCAGACCCCTATGACAATCGCTTATATTTATCATCCCGATTGCTTATTGCATGACATGGGGGAGGGACACCCGGAATGTCCAGCCAGAATTGAAGCTATTGAAGACCAATTAAAAGCCTCTCATCTTTTCGATTTTCTTCGTCATTATGAAGCACCACTTGCTACAGTTGCACAATTAGCCCGTGTTCATGATAAAAACTATATTTCGCGCGTCTTATCCTATTCAAAATTAGAAGCCTATGTGGATGCAGAAGCCCCTCATGCGTATCTTGACCCTGATACGCTGATAACCCCAAAAACACCACAAGCAGCCTTACGTTCATCAGGTGCAGCCATTATGGCGACAGATTTAGTGATGACAGGTAAAACTAAAGCTGCATTTTGTTGTGTGCGTCCACCGGGACATCATGCGCTGCGTGGTGAATCGATGGGTTTTTGCTTTTTTGACAACGTTGCGGTAGGGGCTGCACACGCAATTGCAGAATATGGATTGCAACGAGTGGCTATTGTGGATTTTGATGTGCATCATGGCAATGGAACAGAGGATATTGTTAAAGATAATCCAAATATTTTATTTTGCTCAACTTTTCAACATCCCTTTTATCCATACTGTGGCACAGAAGAAACGGCATCCAATATCATCAATGCACCATTAGCCGCAGGCAGTGATGGCGAAAAATTTCGTGCAGCCGTCTCTGAGCATTGGTTACCCGCGCTACACAAGTTTATGCCACAAATGATTTTTATTTCGGCTGGGTTTGACGCGCACTATGATGATGATATGTCGAGCTTACGCCTAGTAGAACGGGATTATGCGTGGGTTACGCAAGAGTTATTGCACATTGCGGACAAATACGGTGAAGGTCGTGTCGTTTCAACGCTAGAAGGTGGTTATGAATTACATTCGCTAGGAAGAAGCGTAACCGCCCATTTACGGGTTTTAATGCGGATGAATTAAACGTTATTTAATCTACTAAGTTACTTAAATAAAAATTGCAAAACGATGCTATTTTTGCTTTTTTAGGTAACACACAAGATTTTCTGCAAAAATGTAAAGTATCTGAATTACGACTCACAATGTTTTCAGAAACATTTGCAACGGTGTTGAATGCGTTAGGTGCTTATTTTTGCACCATAACGCATTTTAATTTTAAAGGCTTGCATCAACACAACGCAGACACGCCACCGCTATCAATTTCGCAAGAAGTTTACCAAATAAGAACCCTCATAAATGACCAATAGTAACATGGCTACATTTCCTCGCTTTATTATTCCACCGATTAATCAAAGTAATACTGACACACTACGCCATAAAATTGATGAAAAAACTAAGCCACGTGGTGCATTAGGACAATTAGAAACCCTTGCGTTACAAATAGGCTGTATTCAGAACAGCTTAACGCCGCAATTACATCAACCAACCTTAATTGTTTTTGCAGGCGACCACGGCATTAGCGCGGAAAATGTCAGCCCCTATCCACAATCAGTCACCTATCAAATGGTTCTAAATTTTTTGGCAGGGGGCGCGGCAATCAATGTGTTTGCAAAACAACATCAACTTGATTTACAGATAGTGGATGCGGGCGTTAATTACACATTTAACACGCCTTCTAAACTCATCAACGCAAAAATAGCCTATGGGACAAAAAACTTTTTATATGAACCTGCTATGACGTTTCAACAGTGTCACCTAGCCATCGAACAAGGTGCAACAATAGTACGCCAACAACATATCCAAAGATGCAATATGATAGGTTTTGGCGAAATGGGCATTGCAAATACGGCAAGTGCATCCGTATTAATGCACTTACTCACCAATATCCCTTTAATTGATTGTGTTGGTCGTGGGACAGGCTTAAATGATGCGGGCTTAGCGCGTAAATACAACGTACTGCAAAAAGCCATTGCAACACAACAAATGGTCAGCAATAACCCGTTGCAGATATTGGCAACCTTCGGTGGTTTTGAAATAGCAATGCTAGTTGGCGCGTATTGTCAGGCGGCAGCCTGTGGCATGGTTATTTTAGTGGATGGCTTTATTGCAACAGTCGCGTTATTGGTCGCCATTAAACAATACCCATTTTTGCTAAACTACTGCATTTTTAGCCATTGTTCCCACGAAAAAGGGCATCGTTTGCTACTAGAATATTTACATGTTGACCCATTATTACAGCTAAATATGCGACTAGGCGAAGGCTCAGGCGCGGCCATCGCCTATCCATTATTACAATCTGCGGTATTATTTTTAAATGAAATGGCTTCTTTTACAGAAGCAAAGGTTAGTAACCTTATTTAAGTAAAGGCTTGTACAAGCGCGAAAACAGCGACAATAAGAAAAAATACACCACTGACACGATGTAATAACACCAAAGGAATGCGTTGCAACAAGGTTTGTCCCGCCCAAACGCCCAATGCAGAAGTTAAAAACAAGGCAATGGTTGCACCAACCCATACAGCAACAGGCGTTGCTGTTGTACTAATACCTGTAACAGCTAACTGAGTTTTATCACCTAATTCCGCAACAAAAATCAATAAAAACGAGGTAATAAATACATTATGTTGCCCTTTTTCCCCTAAAGTTTCATCCTCTTCAGCCTCTTCTTTGGTCAGTAACGACTTAACCCCAAAAAAAGTAAATAAAACGGCAACAACCAATGCAACGACTTGTTCAGGCAACCATTGGGTAACAACTGCTCCAAAAAGAACCGCCAATAAATTTAATACCATAAATGCGGTGGTTGCCCCAAACAAAACAGGTAAAGGCTTATGTTTTGCCGCTAATAACATACACATAATTTGTGTTTTATCGCCAATTTCTGCCAGACCAACGATTAATAAAGTCGCGCCCGCCATAGACAGCCAATTTAAAATATCCATTTGTAGCAAAGTATCCAAAAAATTAAACAGAAAGGGGAGACATTTTAACGGATGACACCTGAAGTACAAATAAAAAGATATGAATTAAATCCTCTAATCCCCTTTTCCAAAATGGGGATTTTTCTCATCTTGACCACTTTATTATTATTGGTTTGCTTTCTAGTGGATTAATAAACCTTAATTTCTTCGCAATCCTTTCGTAAGGTACACATTCATAGAATGATAGATGTCAAAAATGCTTATTTTAAGCGTTATACCGATTTTTTATCCTAAATGAGAGGAAAGTATGCGTTACTCATCCTTACGCCGCAATACACTGGCATTATTTATCGTTGCCGCATTAGGCAGTACCGTTCCTTATGCGACGACGACATTGGCGGATACACAGAATTTAAGTAATTTGCAAACCATGCCCGCAAGTTTTGCGGATTTAGTAGAAAAAGTGCAACCTGCCGTTGTCAGCATTGCGGTTGAAAGCAAACTGGCTACCTCACGGTTTAGTACAGAAATACCTGAGTTTCCTAAAGGTTCACCCTTTGAAGAGTTTTTTCGGCGGTTTCAAGAAGAACAATCAACAAATCCACAAGGACGCTCTCCAGAGAAAACCGTCACGGGATTAGGGTCTGGATTTGTTATCGCACCCGATGGGAAAGTTGTGACGAACTATCATGTGATTAAAGATGCGGACGGAATCACCGTTACTTTACATGATGAAAGTAAATACACAGCAACCGTTATCGGTTTTGATGAAAAAACTGACCTTGCTTTATTGCAGATAGATGCAAAGAAAACATTACCTTATGTGAGTTTTGGCGATTCGAATAAAACCCGTGTCGGTGATTGGGTGATTGCGGTCGGAAATCCTTTCGGATTAGGCGATACATTTACCGCAGGTATTTTGTCTGCCCGTGGGCGTGATATTAATTCAGGTCCTTATGACGACTTTTTGCAATTTGATGCTCCTATTAACCGTGGCAATTCAGGCGGCCCTTTATTTAATAATCAGGGTGATGTGGTTGGTATTAATACCGCTATTTATTCCCCAACGGGGGGCAGTGTCGGAATAGGTTTTGCCATTCCTGCGAATACGGCGAGTACCATTATTCAACAGTTACGCGAAACAGGCAGTGTCAGCCGTGGCTGGCTTGGGGTACAAATCCAACCACTAACGGATGAAATTGCTGAAAGTTTAGGTTTAAGTGATACAAAAGGCGCGTTAGTAGCCGATTTATTACCTGAAAGTCCCGCACGCAAAGCAGGTGTACAAGTTGGTGATGTTGTTACCGCTGTTGATGATAAAATTATCAATCAATTTAAAGAACTACCCCGTTTTATTGCCAGTGGTAAAGCAGGTGAAGTTGTAAAGCTCACCATTTGGCGCGGGAATAAATCGCAAACTGTTGCGGTGACATTAAGTAATATGCCAACAGATACCCAAGTAGCGGGTAATGCGTTTAAATTAGATAAATCTGGAACAGTCACGCATAATGAGTTAGGCTTAAAACTGACCAGTTTGACAGAAAAAATGCGTAAACAACATGAAGTTGCAGAAACTACGCAGGGAGTTTTAATTGTTGATGTTGCGAATAACAGTCCTGCCGCTGATGTGGGTTTACAGGCGGGTGATGTCATTGTAATGGTAGGACAAATGAAAGTTTCCGCTCCTGCGGAAGTTATTGAAAGAATTGGTGAAGCCATACAAGCCAAACGTCAATCGTTGCTGTTATTGATTGACCGACAAGGTGACCAACGCTTTATTACGGTAAAGTTGCAACAAACTTGATATTTTTGCAATAACTGCCTTAATGGTAAAAAGGATTATTTCACTATTCCATTGAGGCATTATCTTGAAAGGCTTAAAAATCTTTAGTTTATGGTTAGTTCCTTGTTTTGTGTTAGCAAACACTGGCGAGGAATTAACCGCCTTAGCACGTCAAGCCGTTAACCAACAAGCCTACACGAGGGCAGAAACCTATTATCAACAAGCACTGAATCTTTATGCTCAACAAGCTGATAGCCAAGCACAACAAATTGAGGTGTTGTTGCAACTTGCCGTTTTAGCCTATCAACAAGGGCAATATACGCAAGCAACACCTTTATTAAAACAAGGCTTAACTTTGTGTGAAACAACGATTTCTGATACGGATAATTGTTTGTCTATTCTGCACAATTTAGGCGCGGCGTATCAGGCACAAGATGATTTTTCTGCCGCAGAACCCTTTTATAGCCGTTTATTATCCGCACAAGAAGCAAGATATGGTGTGCAATCTGTTGAATTGGTTTCAACATTAAGTGCTTTAGCCGTTCTGTATTATCAGCAAGGACGTTACCCCGAAGCGCGCACGGCTTATCAACACGCAATACAATTACAAATAAAACAAGGTGATACTCGTGCATTACTGCCATTATTGGAGGCATTAGCCGAGTTGCAATTTACACGCTTTCATGATTTAAACGCAGCAAAAACATTGTATGAACAGATTTTATTGTTGCGTGATTCTCAGCAGGGGAGCCTTGAATTAGCCGATGTTTTAAATTTATTAGGCTTGATTCATTTTCAACAAGCGGACTATTCGCGTGCTGAATTGTTTTATCAACGGGCATTAGCCTTGCGCGAAAAATTATTAGGCGCGGAACATCCTGATGTTGCGGTGAGTTTGAATAATTTAGCTAAGTTGTACATGATGCAAGCAAATTATATTCAGGCAAAACCTTTGTATGAACGGGCCATTCAAATTTTAGAAAAACAAGCGATTCCAAATAATCCGATTTTACGCAAGGTGCAGGAAAATTTAGCCCTCTTAATCACGCAAATAAACAAGAAATAGTTTGCATGGCTGTTTCTCTAAGTTCGCACAAGCTATTTTATGGCTACTCTTTTTGTGCTAGTTATCGTTCTCGTTGCCACAATACTTCTGTTCCGCCATTGATTCTTGACAAAACTCTAGCTAATACAAAGAGTAAATCGGATAAACGATTTAGATATTTTAAACCTTCGGGGTTAATCTTTACTTCACGGATTAAACTGACAACCCGTCTTTCTGCGCGTCGGCAAACTGTGCGGGCGAAATGACAGGTAGCAGTCGCCGCCGTGCCACTCGGGAGGATAAAGTTTTTTAGTGGCGGTAAATCTGCATTAAATTCATCAAGAATATTTTCTAAACGGGTAACATGGGCAGCGGTGATAATTTGATAGTTAGGCATACATAATTCGCCGCCCAAATCAAATAAGTCATGTTGAATATTGATTAAACAGTCATTAATTTTTATTGGTAATTCGTGCGCCAATAACATACCAATAACGCTGTTTAATTCGTCCACCGTACCGTAGGCTTCTACCCATAGCGAGTCTTTATCGATTCGTGTCCCATCGCCTAAGCCTGTTTCGCCTGCATCACCTGTACGGGTGTAAATTTTTGATAATCGATAGCCCATCTTGATTGTCTCCGCACATCATTATTTGTTAAGTGGAATTTATGGCTGGTATAGTAACCGTATTTTAAAAAGAGAATAAGAAATGACCTATTCAACAGATTTCCGTAAAAAAGTATTGCTCGTTACCAAGTTTCACTTGGTAATGCCTATTCGCCAAGCTCCGCTTGGCGGGTACTTGAACGCCCCACGCTTGAGTCCGCTTGTACTCGGCAAGCAGAGCTTGGTAACGAGCAAAATGGAATTTATGGCTGGTAGCTTGCTGAATGATGATGATTTATTGCATTGAAAGATAAAAAATTGATAGTGCTAAAGAAACAGAGGGCTAACCGTTTCATCAATGGTTAGCCCTTTTTTATGATTACCAACAGATTGTAGATTATTCAGCTACTTCACGATAATCTTTTAATAACGCATAACCTTGTTGTGGAACGACAATATTGTTATCAATCTCTACGTTATCGGTCACATTGCTAAGACTTGCGGCGATAATGTTGAATTCAATATTAAAGCCCGTTGCAAAGTCTAATTGACTACGATTGCCTGTCACATCAAATTCTGTAGGATTAGTACGGGTTAGATAAGCACCGCAGGCTTCACCGGGTTCACAAATAAAACCATCGTTATCAATATCCGCCCCTGCCACAATAATGTAGTTATCGGATTGTACGTTAGTAAATCGGTAAGTATAAACACCACCCGAGATATTGACGCGGTCTTCTTTTATCGTTGTCAAGGTGTCTGGGTCTATTAATAACACATAGTGATGTCCTGCTGTCGCGCTCGTGGATGCACTTTGGCTGGCAACCTGCATAATCACAGGAATACTAAGTGTATTTGTGCTACTTTTAACGGTAATCGTTGCAGAATAAGTCCCCGCAGATAATCCTGAACGACTGATAGTAACGGTATAGTTGCCTAATCCACTGCTATCTACACTAGAACGGGCAACGGATAAAAAGCCGCCTGAGTCATTACTGATGCTGGAAACGGTTAATGCGCGTGTTCCACCATTGCTTAGGGTTAAGGTGGTGGATGATTCGCTTAGCCCAAAGTTTAGGGAACGCGGGCTAGCAACCAATTCAGCACTAACTTCTGTACTGCCGTTGTTAGCGGCGGCAAGTGCGGCAGAAACCGCTTTTTGGGCGTTGATAAGTCCATAACCAAAGCTATCATCCCGTCCAACAGTGCCTATGTCATCCGTTATCTTGCCAGTACTGATTAAGGTATCCAGACTTTGTGGGGTTAAACCAGAATTAGCGGCTTTCATGAGTGCAATAACCCCAGAGACATGCGGGGATGCCATAGAAGTACCACTAGAGTAGCCGTAGGAATATTGAATGTTGTTACTGCCTGAGCGGTCATCCCCAACGGTGCTAAGTATCATATCGGGATTTCCATCCCCATCTACGTCAGAAGTGCTATCACCACCGGGCGCGGCAAGGTCTATTGTTGAGCCATAATTGGAATAAGAGGCAAGACGTTTGTTAATATCTACCGCACTAACTGAGATAACCCCCGTTAAGGCGGCAGGATAACTCGGTGAGCTGGTTGATTCATTACCCGCAGCAGCGACCACAATTACGCCTGCATTTCGTGCAGCAGTCACGGCTTGTTGAAAGCCTGAAGAAATACGTCGTCCCCCTAAACTGAGATTCATAATATCTGCGCGTTTTTGTGGCACTGTGCCTGAATCGTTGGATAATCCCGCCGCATAACGAACTGCTTGTTCTGCATCATATTCTTTACCAACTCCCCCACGTCCTAAGACCCGTAATGGCATAATGCGAGTTTGCCAACCAACTCCCGAAACCCCTGTGCCGTTGTTGGTATTAGCCGCAATCGTGCCTGCAACATGACTGCCATGAAAGCTACTACCGCCCGTAATGCTATCACCTACATCGTTTGGATTAGAATCAATGCCATCGCCATCTCCTGCAACGGTACGGTCAGCAATAAAATCATAGCCTTGAGTGATTTTGTCGCGCAATTCAGGGTGATTAACCAGCACACCCGTATCAATGACCGCAACAATCACGTTACTACTCCCTGTGGTAATGTCCCATGCTTGTGACAGATTAATCATGTCATAGTGCCATTGTAGGTTGTAGTAGGTATCGTTTGGAACGCGATAACTTTGTAGATAATAATTAGGGGTCGCTTCACTAACATTGGCTTGGCGGCGTAATTCTTTAATCCGCATTAAGGTTGCGTACTTATTGCGTGCTTCATCATCAGCAAATGACATATCGGTACTGTTGGCTTGTACTGATAAGCTATCAGGCTCAAAGCTAAATAACATGCGCCGACTCGCATCTGTATTTTCGGTGTATGCCCCTAAGCGATATAAGGTACTTTGCGCTTGTAACCCATTTTCTTCATCCAGTTTAACAATCGCTTCTCCTGTCGCAAAATCATCACTTAATATCAGCGCGTTTGTTTCTGCACTGGCTGGCACGATGGTGCTTAAATTTTGGCTAATATTCAGGATATAGGGTGATGCACCTGCATTCGCGACCACTTGAATGTAATAACGTCCATTTGCACGGACTTTTAAACTTTCGGTTTTTGTCGCCTCACCTAATGAAGCATCATAAACTTGTCCATTAACATCCAACAGATACAAATCTAAATCGTTACTGCTAACGTCGGATTCGCCAATAAACAAGTTAATAACCTGCCCTGTGCGTAAATCAACTTGATAAGTATCAATCGTATCGCCGCTAGTTTTACTACGCCCTGCACTGCCTGCACCTGCAACATTGACATATCCGCCTAAAATCACAGGGTTAGTAATGCTTTGCGCTGTTTGTACAGTATTATTAGAAACTGCCGTTGGTGCATTTACATCATTGACATCACTATCATTTGCAGTATTCGCACTAACCGTAATCCGCCCTGTTATGGTGTAACCTGTGGTAGTGCTTGAAGTACTAGAAGCCGTGTCTTCATTACAAGCACTGATGTTAAATAGAATACATGAGAAAAAAAGATAAATTATTTTCCGTTTCATAAATAAACCAACTATTAGAGAAAAAGTTCTGTTCAGTGTAGCGCAAACACTCTAAAAATAGACATCGTATTCAACAAAACTGCCTATTTTTAGGTATCTTGATAAACACCACGTTGTTTTAAAAACTGTAAAACTTGTTCAACACATATATCTAATGGTTGCGTTGCCGTGTTCACAACCAACTCGGGCTGTTCTGGTTGTTCATAAGGCGAAGAAATACCCGTAAAATCCTTGATTTCTCCCTGTCTAGCACGACGATATAAACCTTTTACGTCCCGTTCTTCACAAATAGTGATAGGACAATCACAATAAATTTCGACAAAATCCTTGCCTAACAAAGAACGTGCGCGATCGCGGTCAGTACGAAAGGGCGAAATAAAAGCGGTTAAAACAATCACGCCTGCTTCAACAAACAATTTTGAAACCTCACCAACACGCCGAATATTTTCAACGCGACTTTCCGCAGAAAACCCTAAATCCCTACATAATCCATGTCTGACATTATCGCCATCTAAAACAAAAGTGTGATACCCCAATTGATACAATTTCTCTTCAACCGCATGTGCTAACGTGGATTTGCCAGCACCTGATAACCCTGTAAACCAAAGGACTGTGCTGTGATGTTTATTCAATGTTGCACGACGTTGACGAGTGACAGTTGCCGCGTGCCACACAATATTTATGTGTTTATTTGAGTCATTCATGAAAAACCCCTTGTTAAATTTATTTTTTACAGGATGTTACACTGTTTAACCGTTAGCCATTTCTAATATGAAAGGTTTTCATTATAACGATTTGAGGGATTAATCTATATTTTCGCGGGAAAATTTATTGCGGTTATTTGCAAAAATCAAAAAGGCGTTAGTAAGTTTTATTTTTTTAATTTTTGCGCGAGATTTATAAAGCAGAGACTGGGGATAACTAGTTATTTAGTTTTTTGTGCTTAACTGTTTTTATGCCGTAACTATAGATAGTTATCTTATATTTTTCTGGAATCAAAATTTTCAGGATTAACAAAATTGCCATGCCGAAAATTTTGTTAATCCCAATTTAGATAATTAATACGCGCGTTTAATAATGTATTCAGCTAATTCACGCAGAGGCTCGGCTTGATTATCAAAGTCGTGCAATGCTTGAATTGCTTGCGCAACTAAATCAGTTGCCATCTGTTTTGCACCTTGTAAACCAACGATACTGGGATAAGTTGGCTTATTGAGTGCGTTATCTGCACCTTGTTTCTTGCCTAATGTTTCAGTGCTGGCTTCCACATCAAGTATATCATCTTGTATTTGAAAGGCTAAACCGATACATTTTGCATAACGGTCTAGTTGCTCAAACCTATTTTCTGTAAAATCTGCACTGGCTAATGCCCCTAGTTTTACACTTGCACGTATTAATGCCCCTGTTTTATGAATGTGCATATTTTCTAATTCTGCTACATTTAAAGTGTTGCCAACGGCTTCCATATCAATCATTTGCCCACCAACCATCCCGCGTGAACCACTTGCAAGACTTAATGTTTCTATCATTGCTAAACGCTGTGTTGGGGTAAGGCTTGCTGAGGGGTCTTGTGTCAATAAATGAAACGCATGGGCTTGTAAGGCATCTCCTGCCAAAATGGCGGTTGCTTCGTCAAAGGCCTTATGACATGTCGGTTTGCCACGACGTAAATCATCGTCATCCATTGCGGGTAAATCATCATGTACAAGCGAATAGGCGTGAATACATTCAACAGCGCAAGCAGGAATATCTAAAATATCAGGATTAACATTTAAGGCTTTTCCTGTGAGATAAACTAAGAGCGGACGCACACGTTTACCGCCATTTAATACGGCATAGTGCATTGCTTCATGTAAGCGGGTAGGTAGAATTGTGGCTGGAGGTAAGTGTTGAATTAAGGCTTGATTAATTCGCTGTTGATATAAAGACATCATTTCTTGTAACGCCATAGAATCACTCTTATATTTTTGTTAGCGAGGCAGGGTTTTCTGCACAATAATGCAGATATATTGGTTATTTTGATTTCGGATAGTGCTTGTATTTATTCTTAAATCTTTTTGATAAAAAAATAAACTGTAAACAGACTACTTGTAACGCCACTGATAGCGATAGTAACTAAAGCCTGTCTAAATCGATTATGTTCGTTTGTTAGGGGTTGGTTTTAAATCGCTAATTAACGCGCCCTCTTGTAAAACTAAGGTGCGACATCCCATGCGTTTAATCAATCCTAATGCGTGAGAAGCGATTAAAACTGTTACTCCTACTTGATTAAATTGTGAGAATAAATCCATTGTTTCTTCTGCTAAGGCAGGGTCAAGATTACCTGTTGGTTCGTCTGCTAGTAAGATTGAGGGTTTATTAACCACTGCACGGGCAATACCGACACGTTGCTGTTGTCCGCCAGATAAAGTAATCGGGTAGCTTTTTTCATAATTTAATAATCCAACTTTATCCAATGCTGCACGCACACGTCGGCGAATTTCTTGGTGGCGAAAACCACCAATAACGAGCGGTAACGCTATATTATCAAATACGGTGCGGTCAAATAATAGTCGGTGTTCCTGAAACGTCATGCCTATATCACGGCGTAAAAAGGGAATGCGATTATCTGCTAACCGTCCTAGATGTTGTCCATTAACAATGACTTGACCGCCTGTACTACGTTCAATCAGGGCGATGAGGCGTAGTAACGTGCTTTTGCCCGCACCTGAATGTCCTGTTAAAAAAGCCATTTCGCCTTTATCTAAATGAAAACTAACTTTTTTTAAGGCTTCATAGCCCGTTGCATATCGTTTATGGACTTCAGAAAATGTAATCATGGTTATGGATATAACGCCAAATAGAGAACAAACAGTATAGCGTTTAACAGAGAAAATGGGATAATTGACTGAGATTGTGTATTTTTACACTTAAATCATAAGCACTTAATTTTGGATATTTTAAATTAGGGTACAATGCGACGTTATGATGCAATGCCGTATTAAGCGGGTTGTTTTGATTTTCTTTTCATTTCAATAATAGGAATAACGATGAGATTCTTAAGTTTTTTATTTTTTTTAGCCGTGGTTGCCTTCGTCGGTATGCCGTATTACACGGTGTACAAACTTGATAATGCGTTAACCGCTAATAGTCAGACTGATTTGAGTAATATGGTTGATTTAGAAGCCGTAAAAAAGACGTACCAACAAACGGCAACAACATCACTTGGAATAGAAAAGCTGGCAAATCAATCTATTGAGACAGGAAGCCCATTAGGCAACTTGGTTGTCGAACAGTTAAAGCAGTTAGGACAAAACGCGCTACAGGAAACGGTTGATTTAAATTGGGTGCGTAATCATTTGTTGGAAGCAACAACAAATCAGAAAATCATGAGTACCATGAATTTTGCGTTTTTTGAATCTCCTACACGTTTTGTCGTGCGGATTCGTGAATTGGGTAATAACCCTGTATTTGTGGTGATGACCTTACAAGATTGGTCATGGCGGATTACGGGATTGTATTTCTAAATAGTGTTTTAATCCTAGTAGGTTATTTAAACCTACTAGGCTGTTTTTCCTAGTTACTTAATAACGGTTTGTGCAATATTTGCCGTAGATTGTTGGCGATATTCAGGATACAAACTGTATGCCCCAAAACGCATTTGATGCGCCCGTCCTAATTTTTCTTTGTAAAAATCGACTGTCCATTGGTGGGCTAACTCTTTGCCATCCCATTGATACAGTTTTACATATTGCTCATCATCTTCGCCTTTCTTATCCCAATTGGCTAATAGCGAGCTGCTAAAGTAAATCCGTTTCCCATCCCAGCTAGAAGAGACCATATTGATTTGTTTGCCGATAACCTTTTCATAAATCTGTTTGGGATTATGCGGGTCGCTGATGTCAAACGCACGGGCTTTACCGTCCATAAACGTATCAACCCATAAAATTTTATCATCTGCACTGATAGAAATATCTACAGGTAAGGGGACTTTGCTAGGCTCACCGATGTCTGCAACCGCTTTTGCTTGCCACGTATGAGTGGTTTGGTCTTCATAAATCAGCCAAATTTTAGAGGTCAATGCCGTTGTGGTATAGGCATAGTAATTTTGCGCACCCCATGCAAAGCGAATTTCTAATGGTGCGCCGGGTACGTCTAGTATTTGTTTGGGTTGCCGTGTGTGTGAATCCCAAACAACAACGGTATTGCCAAAATGTTTCATGGCTTCAGGGTCTGCCAACATTTTGCCAAAGTCCATCATGTAATTTGACCAACCTGTGAATGAGGAGGTCAACGTTACATTACGGCTAATCAATGAGCGTAAGTCATAGTTATAACCATCTGCATATTCGCCCATTTTTTGAGCGTTGCGCAGATTTTCATTTGTTGGCATCCAATGTGTTGTAATAAATTCGCCTTCATTGCTGTATTCGGCAAATCCTGTGCGCCCACTGTGGTCTTTATTATTAGATAGTGCCGTAATAAGCATCCGTCCCGGATAGGCATAAAATGTGTGAGGCCCCACCAGCCCTCCCGTTTTTTCTACAAAGTTATCAATAACCTTGTGTAAACGTGGTTTTGCTGGGTCGGTATGTACGTCAAAAATAAAAATTTTGCTGGTGTCTAAGCCACCTGTCCATAAATATTGACGGTCATCGGTAAAATCAGAGTGATGCGCTTCATTACGCCCCCCCACAGAAAGACTATGAATAACTTTACCGTAGTTAGGGGATTTAGGATTAACATCGAGTGTGACTAACTTATCTTGTTCATCACCCATGCCAACGACACCTAATGTCCAAACATAAACAAAATCTTCTTGTCCAACAATCTTTGCCATGTAAGGTGATAAGCAGGTTTCATCCGCCTGTGCAGGTGGTGATGCAAGAAAAGTACTTATACTGAGGCTGATAGCCGTCAGTGTTATTAGCAGTATTTTACGTTGAAATACAGGAATATACATTACTTATTTCTCCTTGTGTGGGTGGTATCAACAATGAACGTCACTCAAAAACAAGTTACGTTACTGTGATTTTTATTATGAAAACAATATTTTTTTGTTATTTTAGTCGGTCATCATGGTTATAAGTAGTGAAGAATCCATACACTTGTTCATCCTCATTATGATTTTTGATTTAAATAAGGAGCAAGTAAATGACAGATTTCCTCAACCTGAAAGTTGTTTGTCAGCCCTTTAATTTTTTCTATAAAAATAGAAACTTGTGGGTCATTTTTATCAATACGTTCTAACTGTTTATTTATACCATTAATATCCCCCATCATGGCTAAATCATACAGAATATCCAATTGCGATGTAGGTAAATAGGGGATAAGAATTTCATTGTCACTTTCATATTGCATAGACCCTTTGGTTGCATCGCTCGCATAAATCCATGTTAGGTTAAGTAATTGCTGCAACGCGGATAAAAGTTCTTCTTGTTGAATAGGTTTTGTAATAAAGCGGTTGCAACCTGCAATGCGGCTTTCTTCTTGATGATGCTCAAATACACCTGATGAGGTAGCAATAACTGGAATATCACATAGATTTGAAAAAGAGCGTAAATGTCTAGTAAATTCAAACCCATCCATCAATGGCATGACTAAATCTGTTAGGATTAAATCGGGACGAATTTGTAAGGCTTGGGTTAAGCCTTCTTGCCCGTTGCTAGCCTCAAGGAGGGTAAAGCCTAATGGATTAAGTAAATTGTTTAAAATGGTACGATTTTTTTCTTTATCATCTATAATCAATAAAATATGTCGTTTACCTTCATAAGCAACTATTGCACCTTGTTTTCTTACTTCATCTTTTTTAAACTCAACCGCTATGGGTAATGTAACTGCAAACCAGAAAATACTCCCTTTACTCATTGTACTTTCCAGATGAATTTGTCCTCCCATGCGTTCGACAAGGCGTTTTGTAATAGATAATCCTAAGCCTGTTCCTGCAACTTTGCGAGTTACCTCACCTAATTGTTGAAAAGGAATAAAAATATTTTCTATATCATGTGGATGAATGCCAATACCTGTATCTTCAATTTGAAAACGGACTTTGTCTTCATATTCGCCGACTTTAAAAGTAACCCCGCCGCGTTCTGTAAATTTAATGGCATTACTCAATAAGTTAATCAAAATCTGTCTTAAACGAATCGCATCACCATGAACACCTAGTGATAATGTCGTCACAGGTTCATACAAAAAACTAATTCCTTTTTCTTTTGCACGAATTTGAAATAAATTCACTAATTCATATAAAAACTCGTGTAAGTTAAAATCAATTGGGTATAAATCTAGTTGATTTGCCTCAATTTTTGAAAGGTCTAAAATGTCATTAATGAGTGTGAGTAAGTATTCACCACTGCTATGAATGATATGAATACCTTCTATTTGTGGCTCAGTTAAATTTTTATCGCGTTGTAAAATTTGTGTATAACCTAAAATTCCATTAAGGGGTGTCCGTAATTCATGACTCATGTTTGCAAGAAAAGAACTTTTAGCACGATTGGCAGATTCTGCGGCAAGTCTTGCTTTTTCTGCGGCTTCTTTTGCTTCTAACAAGGCGGTTTCGGTTGTGTAACGATGTTGAATTTCATTAATCAATTGCTGATTGGTTGCTGTCAATTTTGTTACCATCGATAAGATTCCTTGTAAAATCATACCGATTTCATCATGACTGACTTTTGGGGCAGGCGTGTTTAAATCACCGCGTTCAATAGTTTTAAGGTATTGTAAAATAGCCTGTATTTTCTTAGTTGTTCCTCGTGTAGAAAGGTAAGATAATAATAAAACACCTGCAAAAATTAAAAAGCTGGTAATAACAACAAAATTTAAATAAATAGCTCTATCTTCAAATAGTTCTGCTTCTGTGATGGTGATAACAATAATCCAATCCCATTCGGCAAAGGTTTGAAATACCCCATAATACGGCTTATCTTTGTTACGATAATGTAAAACGCCTTGTTTATCCGCAATGAGTTGTTTTATATAAGGCGTGTCAAATTGACTACCAACAGGTAAATCAGGATGAAATACCACTGTGCCGTTTGAATTAAGAATATAAAAGTATCCTGTATCACCAACCCGAAAATATTTGTAACGGTCTAAAATTTCTTGTTGCACTTGTTGTACAGAGACAACATTCTCTGGCGATGTTGCATTTATTGAGCGTGTATAAGCAGAGTTTATATCCTGTTGAATAATAAAAAGGTCTTTTGCGATTAGCTTTTCGTTTAGTTCATAAATAATTTTATTAATGATGATATACCCCATAAAAATAATAGGGATACCTAATAACGTCAGCATGGTAAACATAAAGATGACAATTTTTTTTTGTATTTTCACAGGTTATCTCAAATTTTCTGATTAGTTGAGTGCTTACTTGGGTTTTACCATTATAAACCGTTACAAATCGTTATAACGGAAATATAAAACCATTTTCTACACAAAATAGCCGTACCAAATAAGGATAAAAATTATAATTTTTAATGAATTATATCAGCTCTCTATTTATTTAGAGAGGATTAGAGAGTTGTGATCTTTCGCCATATTTGAGTGGCTAAAGCAGTTTTAATTCTAACTTAGATTATTAATAAATAGGTGAGTTTTACGATAACATGCAAATTACCTAGCGCATTGTCAGTTTTATGTTTGATAGTGCCACAGTGACATAAAGCGGTTGGTGCGATGGTTTTATTGTTACGAAAAATATTTCCTGATAGTGTAGATTATTTGCCAAAAATCCAGAAATCAGTTATTTCATTCGTTTATTATGTCGGTGTGTAAGTTATATTCAGTGTAGGTGCATTTAAGTGCGTTAGGAAAATTAATAGACTATAAAGGTCTTTGTCATGAAAAATTGTTAGCATTTGCTAGCAGTCGTCAACAAAGGAATTCTGTGGTTTGATGGAGGTTAATTGAACGATGTCACAATTATTTGGTGATTTTAGCGATTTGGAGGAACATGCCGAATATTTAGTTATTGGCTTTTCCCCTACATCTATCCCTTTAAAACAACGCTGGCGAAATAATGGATTATCTGCTGATTTTATTGCAGATTATTTACAGACTTTTTTTGTCGGTGACCCAGAAAAGCGGGCAGCAAATAACAATAGCTATATTCCTGCAAAAAGCAAAAACGCAGTGAAATATATTGCTAATGAGTTATTGGAAAATGCCATGAAATTCAATAATGAAACAGCAAGTTTCCCGACAAAAATTGCTTTTCATCTGTTTAGTAGTAGATTGATTTTTCAAGTAGTTAATAGTGTGAACCCTGATGATGTTGAGCGATTTCAAGGTTTTATTAAACAATTGCTTAATGAAGACCCTCAGGAGTTATACATTCAACAAATGGAAGCGAATGCTAGTTCAGAAAACAGTAAAGGGCATTCTGGTTTAGGTTTCTTAAGTATGATTTGTGACTATTCTGCTAAATTAAGTTGGAAATTCGACGTTGTAGATGAAAACCCGCCAATTACCATTGTTACAACGCGAGTTGCATTAGACGTGTCTTAAGCCTGTTAGGGTTGAATTACGTTTTGTGGAATAACACTGTAGAGAAAAGTTATGCAAATAAAAACAGATGATTATGATATTGCTTTTGATACTGTAACGAATGTTATCACTTGTAAAGGGTCTTTATTATTGAGCGGTAGTGATGAATACGCGCCATTGCTTGATTTGATGAATAATGCGACTGAACAACCCATTGAGATGTTGACCCTAGACGTGAGAGCATTAGAATTTTTAAACAGTTCAGGGATTAATACGATGACAAAATTCGTTATTAATGTGCGAAATAAAAAGAGTTTACAGCTAACTGTTGTCGGCTACGAGCAAGTTCCTTGGCAAGTGCGGTTATTAAAGAATTTGCAACGTTTAATGCCCACACTGGTTTTGCAACTTGAGTAACTTGTTTATTGTTGTCATACAACTGATTAAGAAAGAATAACTTTTTAGTTTTGCGTGCTGACGACGATTAGATTTTTAAAGGCTGTTTGATGAGCAGTTTATCAAGGCTAATGAGATGCAAAATAAAACTAAATCAACTTTACTCTTAGAATTGAGGGAACTACATCAGCGTTTACGCAAGTTAGAAACAGAAAAAGATGACTTGCGTATTTCCCTTGAAACCAGCACCGAACATGGTGACCTCATTGAATACGAGCTTCTCAATCGCCTAGCAATATTTCGCCAACAGTTTGAGGCGTTAGAACAAGAAAAAAAAGATTTAGAACTTTCTTTACAAGTCGTCACTGAAACAACAGATTTATTTCAAAACGAATTGTTAGATGCACGTGATACGTTAGAAATTGAAGTACGACGACGTACAAGTGAGTTAGCTGAAAACAATCTAAAACTGCAAGCTGAAATTGCTGAACGCGAGCGCGCAGAAGCACAATTAAAACTCGCCGCCAGTGTCTTTCAAGCCAGTCGTGAGGGGATTGTTATTACAGATGCTAATTGTCATATTATTTTGATAAATGAAGCCTTTACAAAGTTGACGGGATATACAGAGTTTGAATGTTTAGGACGCAATCCCAATTTATTAAAATCGGGATTGCACGAGGAGTTTTTTTATCAAAACATGTGGGAGGCTATTGATACGCTGGGACACTGGGGGGGGGAGATTTGGAATCGTCGGAAAAATGTAGAGGTATTTTCTTGCTGGCTCAGTATCAGTGCGGTTAAAAGTGAAGGTCAACAAGTAACGCATTATATTGGGATTATGACGGATAACACCCATCAACGCTTATCTGAGCAGCGTATTTATCAATTATCTCATTATGATGCATTAACAACCCTACCCAACAGGGCTTTATTTCAAGACCGTTTGCAAGTTGCAATTAAGCGTGCGCATCGGGAAAATTACCGCCTCGCTCTCTTGTTCATTGATTTAGATAATTTTAAAGATGTAAATACTGCGTTTAGTCATCCTACAGGTGACCAATTATTACAAAATGTAGCACATCGTTTGTTAGCTTGTGTAAATGATGATAATGATGCGGTTGCACGTTTAGGCGGGGATGAATTTGTTGTTTTACTGGATAATCTAAAAAACGAACAAACTATATTGCAAAATGCAGCCGATATGGCAGATAGGTTGTTGCGCCAGTTGCAACGCCCTTTTTTATTAGAAGGTTTTGAAATCTTTATCAGTGCAACTATTGGTATTAGCTTATATCCCGAAGATGGCGATGATATTGACGAATTATTAAAACATGCAGATAACGCCATGTTTGAGGCAAAACAACAGGGGCGTAATAACTATCACTTTTACAGTAAACCCATGAATGTTGAAGCGCGTAAACGCTTAACTATGCAAAATGGTTTACGTCGTGCCTTAGAAAATGATGAGTTTTATTTGTGTTATCAACCGCAATTAGATGCAAAAACCCGTAGAGTTATCGGGGCAGAAGCCTTGATTCGTTGGCAACATCCACAGCTAGGCTTGATTTCACCAAATGATTTTATCCCGCTTGCGGAATCAACAGGGCTTATTATTCCTATTGGTGAATGGGCGTTGCGGATTGCGTGTGAACAGAATAAACGCTGGCAAAATGAAGGTTTACCGCCCATTCGGGTTGCGGTTAATTTATCTGTGCGACAGTTTTATCATCAAGGCTTATTGAGTAGCATTAATGCGGCGTTACAACAAAGCCATTTAGACCCACGTTGGCTAGAGCTAGAAATCACAGAAACCTTAGCCATGACCAGTGCAGACAAAACTCTAAAGAAAATCCAAGCCTTGCAAGATTTAGGGATTTCAATGGCAATTGATGATTTTGGAACGGGTTATTCTTCACTTAATTATCTGAAACAATTTTCATTAGATATTTTAAAGATTGATAAATCATTTATTGGAGATATTCATTCCACCAGTGGTAAAGCATTAATTTCAACCATTATTAATATGGCACATAGTTTGGGGATGCACGTAACGGCTGAAGGCGTGGAAACATTGGAACAGTTAGAAGAATTAGAGACCATGGCGTGTGAATATATACAGGGCTTTATATTCTACAAGCCTTTATTAAAAGAAGACATGCAACAATTATTAATACGAGAAAATAGCAAAATCGTTAATACGTTAAGTCAGTGAGTAGTAAAATAGCAAGCAATAAATGAGGATGAAAAGAACACTTTCCCCGTTGATAAAGCGGGATTTATCTTGAAAAAGCGTTAAATATTCTCGCCGCTAAGAAAGAGGAAATCTTTTTCATCCCCATTCTTGACTATGCTAATTTTCTTGTAAACACAGTATGAATAAGGTACTGCTGTTGTGTGACTGATTTCAAACAAAATAGATTAAGTGACCAATTTCCTTTTTATACTAATGGGTAAGCCAGTTAAAATATTGGCAGGATGTGTGAATAATGATTCCATCAACAGACCGCTTAGTGAAATCAGTAGAAACTAACCAATTACAAGAAGAAATAAAACGTCTGCAACAAGAGAAAACTGATTTAGAAATATCCTTAGAAACCAGCATTCAATTAGCGGATTTATTTGCACAACAACTTTTAACCCGTTCAACAGAACTAGAACAACGGAATTTAGAAGTTGCCGCTTTTGCCCGTACCGTTGCGCACGATTTAAAAAATCCGCTAGGCGGCATGATGGGTGTAATAACCCTACTGCAAACAGAATGTATTGTTAATCAGCCAATAAGTAACGATTTTGTATTACGACTACAATGGCTAGACCAAGGCGCGCGGCAACTACATGGGATTATTCAAGATTTATTATTGCTCGCCGGTGTTTCGCAGAAAGGGAAAGTTGAAACCTACCCGTTAGATATGACAAATATCGTAAGGCATGTTATCAGAGAACGCCTACCACATTTGCTAGAAGAATATAAAGGCACTATTGAACTGCCTCCGCAATGGGAACTTGCTAGCGGTTACGCGCCTTGGGTTGAGGGAATTTGGGCAAATTATTTAAGTAATGGTCTAAAATATGGCGGGAGACCTCCACATTTAATCTTAGGGTCTGATAAAACAGCGAATGGTGAACTTCGTTTTTGGGTTAAAGACAATGGCAAAGGCGTTCCAGCAGAATTACAAGAGCGATTATTTACCCCTTTTACACGCTTACCTAACCGTAACTGGGTTGAAGGAACAGGACTGGGTTTATCTATCGTACAACAAATCGTGACTAAGCTAGGAGGATGTGTTGGTATGGAAGACCAAGAAATAGGGAGTTTGTTTTATTTCACATTGCCCGCTGCAACGCTAATCTAAGTGACGGAGAATAAATCTTGATAAAAAACCTAATTTTCTACTGTTTAACTGAAAAGTAATCACACTTCCTTACCATACCCCTGATAAAGGGAACGGTTTGGCTTAATATGTGACATAAAATACACATAATTTAGTTCAGACATATATTTTTGGGAGTTAGCTTTTACCATGAAGCGCTTTAAAAAACTAACTCAATCGTCCACTTAATTTAATGATGTTACCCTCATTTCATAATCTGCGCGTAACTCCCACAAATGATGTTATCTGAAACCGAATTAGTCCTTGCGTTGCGTCAAGAAATTGCAGAGCTTAATCAACAACTATTGAAATTAGCGCAGGAAAAACAAGATTTAGAAATTTCGTTAGAAACTACAACTGATCATGCGGACGAATTTGAACGCCAATTATTAGATGTCCGCAACTCACTGGAAACACAAGTGACAGAAAGGACGCATGAACTCGCTGAAAACAACGCCCGCTTACAACGGGAAATACAAGAACGCAAACGCATAGAAGCGGTACAACGCAACAGCCTATTGTTTTTGCAGACGCTACTAAATAGCATTTCTAACCCTATATTTTTTAAAAATATAGAAGGAATGTATTTAGGTTGTAATCGAGCCTTTGAACAATGTTTAGGGCTGTCTGAAGCACAAATCGTTGGACATACCGCCAGTGATTTATACTCACCTGAAATAGCTGAAGAATTTCAACAAAGAGAAACAGAATTATTCGCCTCAACAGAAGGTAAACACTCTTACGAAACTATTATGCACTTTGCCGATGGTGAAGCACATAACGTATTGCTAAATCAAACAACCTTTCGTAGTAGTGACGGGGTTGTTGCTGGATTAGTTGGCATTATCATCGATATCACCTCGCATAAACGGGCTGAGGAAGCCCTGCGCCTTGCGAAAGAAGCGGCTGAAGAAGCAAACAAAGCTAAAAGTGCATTTTTAGCCAATATGAGCCATGAGCTACGTACCCCGCTCAATGCTATTATTGGATATAGTGAAATATTACAAGAAGATATGCCAGACTTGGGTTGTGGCGAATTAGTCCCTGACGTACAAAAAATTTACGCGGCAGGTAAACATTTATTAGGCTTAATCAATGATGTCTTAGATATTTCTAAAATTGAAGCAGGAAAAATGGATGTTTACACAGAAACATTTGATTTAACACTGGTTATCTCAGAAGTTGTTTCTACCATTGAACCCCTTATTCAAACCAAATCGAACAAACTGGATTTATGCTGTGATGCGGCTGAAATCTTGGGCGATATGCACGCGGATTTAACCAAAGTTCGCCAAATGCTATTTAATCTCTTAAGTAATGCCGCCAAATTTACCGAACACGGTACAATAACACTAACCGTTCGTCGCCAAACCGAAGAAAAAGACTGGATTATATTTGCTGTCACTGACCAAGGTATCGGCATGACACCAGAGCAAATTAGTAAATTATTCCAACCATTTACCCAAGCAGACTCATCAACCACCCGCAAATATGGCGGTACAGGCTTAGGCTTAACCATTACCAAACGTTTTGCTGAAATGATGGGCGGTGATATTCACGTAAAAAGCGAATACGGCATTGGTAGCACATTCACCATCAAACTACCCGCCTATGTTGTCAAAGAAGCCAATCGCATATTAGCTGGCACAAACGACGACGTAAACTCGACCAAGGGTGATACGATTTTAGTTATTGATGATGATTCTGTGGTACGTGAATTATTGCAAAACTTCTTATGCAAATTAGGCTACCAAGTGGTTACTGCGAGTACAGGAGAACAAGGTCTAAAACTTGCCAAAGAACTCAAACCACATGCTATCACCCTAGATGTCATGATGCCCGGTATGGACGGCTGGATGGTACTCACCGCCATCAAAAAAGATGTTGAACTGATTAACATTCCCGTCATCATCGTTTCGCTTATTGAAGATAAAAGTATTGGCTACGCTTTGGGGGCGAGTGAATACCTCACCAAACCCATTAATCGGGACGAACTAAGCCATGTACTGCGTAAGTACCTAGATAAAGATGAAAAATCACAACATATTATGCTGGTAGAAGATGACCCCGTCACCCGCGAGATGATAGGAAGTGTCTTGAAAAAAACAGGTTGGGATATACAAACCGCAGAAAATGGACGAATCGCGCTAGAATACCTCCCTTTCAAGCAACCCGATTTAATCATTACCGACCTAATGATGCCAGAAATGGACGGCTTTGAATTCGTTGCTAAACTGCGCGAAAATCCCGCGTGGCGTGCCATTCCTGTTGTCGTGCTAACCGCAAAAGATATTACCCAAGAAGACCGCTTACTACTCAATCATCGTGTTGAAAAAATCTTTCAAAAAAGTAATTACCAAATAGAAGAACTACTAACCGAATTAAGTGACTGTTTAGCCCGTTTAGACACAAAACGCAGCTAAGTTAATCAGTACAAACAAATTTGTACTGATACAGCCCTCAATTATTAACTGCTTAAATTTACCCCGATAACTAGGATTACAATGGCTCAGTATATTTACACCATGAACCGTGTGGGAAAAGTTGTTCCTCCCAAACGTGAAATTTTAAAAGATATCTCCCTCTCCTTTTTCCCCGGTGCGAAAATTGGAATTTTAGGATTAAATGGCTCAGGTAAATCCACACTTCTGCGCATTATGGCAGGTGAAGATAATGATTACATTGGTGAAGCGCGTCCCCAAACAGGCATTCGTATTGGCTATCTTGCCCAAGAACCCCGTTTAAATCCCGATAAAGACGTTCGTGGCAACGTTGAAGAAGGTGTAGGTGAAGTCAAAGCGTTATTAAACCGCTTTGATGAAGTCAGCATGAAATTTGCCGAACCCATGAGCGACGACGAAATGAACGCCCTACTCGAAGAACAAGGACGTTTACAAGATGCCATTGATGCGCTTGGCGGCTGGGAAATTGAACGCACGCTTGAAATTGCCGCCGATGCCCTGCGTTTGCCTGCATGGGATGCCGAGATTAACAAATTGTCAGGCGGGGAAAAACGCCGTGTTGCCCTCTGTCGTTTACTCCTTTCTGCCCCCGACATGTTGTTACTAGACGAACCGACTAACCATTTAGATGCAGAATCCGTTGCATGGTTAGAACGCTTTCTCCAAGACTACAAAGGCACAGTCATTGCCATCACTCACGACCGCTACTTCTTAGACAATGTTGCAGGCTGGATTTTAGAACTTGACCGTGGACACGGCATCCCTTGGGAAGGGAACTACTCCTCATGGTTAGAACAAAAAGATAAACGCCTTGCTGTTGAAGAAAAACAAGAATCTGCGCGCCAAAAAGCCATTAAACAAGAATTAGAATGGGTACGCAGCAACCCCAAAGGTCGCCATGCCAAAAGCAAGGCCCGTCTAGCCCGTTTTGACGACCTAATGAATCAAGACGTACAACAACGCAATGCCACCCAAGAAATTTACATTCCGCCCGGCCCTCGCTTAGGTGATTTAGTGATTGAAGCTAACAACTTATCTAAACGCTTTGGCGACCGTGTTTTAGTGGAAAACTTAAGTTTTAACCTACCCAAAGGGGGAATTGTTGGCATTATTGGCGCAAATGGTGCGGGAAAAACAACCCTATTTCGCATGTTAGTTGGGCAAGAAAAACCTGATGCAGGGGAATTGCGCGTTGGTTCAACGGTAGAAATCGCCCATGTTGACCAAAGCCGTGATGAACTAGAAGGCAATAAAACCGTTTGGGAATTCGTTTCTGATGGCTTAGACAACATCATTGTTGGCAAATACGAAACCCCTTCGCGAGCCTACGTTGGACGTTTCAACTTTAAAGGGACAGACCAACAGAAATTTATTAAAGACCTCTCGGGTGGAGAACGCAACCGCGTTCACCTAGCAAAACTACTAAAAAGTGGTGGCAACCTCCTATTACTGGACGAACCAACCAACGATTTAGATATTGAAACCCTGCGAGCCTTAGAAGATGCGCTACTTAACTTCCCCGGTTGCGCCGTTGTTATTTCCCATGACCGCTGGTTTTTAGACCGCATCGCAACCCACATATTAGCCTTTGAAGGCAATAGTGAAGTGGTTTGGTTTGAAGGCAACTATGCGGATTACGAAGAAGACAAACATCGTCGTTTAGGCACCGATGCGGACAATCCTCATCGGATTAAATACAAAAAACTAGCAACCTAGTTTTCTATTACGGATACCATCAGCTCACGGCGATGGTATCCATCCTTGCGTTTCTTGGGTACTACATTAAGCCCGTTTTTTGCCTAAAATCACACTACCCGCTTTAAATACCGCATACACTTTGTCGCCCACTTTTAAACCCATTTCCTCTACTGCTTCTTGAGAAACAAAGGCTTTCAATGTAAATTGCTCCAGCAAACTCAACACAATTTCTGCACTAATTCGCGCACTTTGTACCGCTACAACCGTACCTAACAACTGATTACGTGCGCTAAGCAACATATCATCTTCGGCTGACATCAACATTAAATTGGAATATTTCACAAAAGCGGAAACTTCAACCCCTTCAGCTAACCCCAAATGACCGACACTGGCTTGAGTAATCTGTGCAACAATTTCAAACCCCTCAGCAATTTTTACCCCTACTTCTGCATCAACTTGCCCTTGTTTAACATAACTGACTTTTCCAACGAATTTATTTCTTGCACTAATTTGCATAATATTCTCCTACCCTTGTGTTGTTACCATGTTCTAAACAGTGAAAAAATTACCAATATGGATAACACCAATTATTTCACCCGTTCCTGAACCAATTTTAATAAAACCTCACTGACCTGCTGATTAACCCATTCATTAGGATGTGCATCTACTTGATTAACAACTAACTCACGAGGGGTTTTTCCTTTAAATAAATAACTCAAATCTATGGGTTGTGTCCCTAACGTGGTTAGCCAACTGGCTACTTTTTGCAAGATAGGCTGACTATTATCTAAAGAAATTAAATTTGGGAATAAGACAGGAATTAAGATAATTTGATGTTGTTTCGCATAATCAACAATATTTTTCAATTCTTGCTGATGTAATGCCCATACCTCAGAATCAGCATAATAACTTTGCATCCGTGTCCAATAAATTGACTCAGGTTCACTGTAATGAGAACGATACCACTGCCAATAGAAATAATTGGCCAAGTAAGAATTATCAACTAATCCCTGTAAATAAGTGGGAACAGATTGAATTAACTGTGGATGGCTTAAGCGATTAATAACACTAGGTTGTGTTGCCGCTTGACGAATATCATCGATAAAATAAGCTAAAATAATGACATTTGGTTGATATGGATAGTTAATAATCCCTTGATATTCTTCAGAAGTACTCCAACCTACTTGGGCAATATTTGCGACTAACCAACCTTTTCCTAATTTTTCCCGTAATAAATTAGAAAAACGCTGTTGATAATTCTTAATTCCTTGACCTGCAACGAATGAATCACCAACAACAAAAATCAATCTATTGCTTTTCACTTCTTCTGGGCTATAATCGTCATCCCGATAACCTAATGCATTAATCGGTTGCCAATAAGTACTAAACCAGCGTTTATTTGCCAGCGTAAAACTAAAACTGTCTGAACGCACAACTAGCAGATAAGCCCCAATTTCTAAAAAGAAAAGTAGCATTATCCCCGTAAAAAAAGAGACCGTTACATTCACTAAAAAATTTTTTAGTTTTGATGGTTTTTTCCAAATTTTCCTAAAAACGAATGATAGTAGCAAAATGGCTATTATCAGACCTAAAAAAATCAAGCCATAAATAGCTAAAGGGTTTGAAATCGACATGAATACTCTCGGTATTTCAGCATATTATCACGATAGTGCTGCAACATTAATCATGGATGGAAAAATTATTGCGGCGGCGCAAGAGGAAAGGTTTACTCGTAACAAGAATGAAGCTGATTTCCCGCATCATGCCGTTAAATATTGCTTGGAAGCGGGTAACGTTTCGTTGGGCAGTATAGATTATGTTGTCTTTTATGACAAGCCGTTACTGAAGTTTGAGCGATTATTAGAGACCTATTTGACCTATGCACCACAAGGGTTTACTTCATTTTTACGTGCTATGCCTGTTTGGCTAAAAGAAAAGCTATATTTAAAAACCCTCCTAAAAAAAGAATTATCTAAATTTAGCCCTGATAAATCAAAATTACCGCATTTATTGTTTAATGAGCATCATCAATCCCATGCTGCTGCCGCGTTTTTTCCTTCTCCTTTTCAAGAGGCCAGTATTCTATGTATTGATGGTGTAGGTGAATGGGCGACAACATCCATCTGGCAAGGTAAAGATAATCGTTTAATTTCACAATGGGAAACCCATTTCCCGCACTCTTTAGGCTTGTTGTATTCTGCTTTTACCTACTACACAGGATTTAAAGTAAATTCGGGAGAATATAAATTAATGGGGCTTGCACCGTATGGGCAACCGCGTTATGTACAAACCATTTTAGATAATTTAATTGATTTAAAAGCAGATGGTACGTTTAAGCTCAATATGGATTATTTTAATTATCATGTTGGCTTGACTATGACAAATACTAATTTTAATCAACTATTTGGTGGAAAACCGCGCGAACCAGAAAGTCAGTTAACACAGCGTGAGATGGATTTAGCCCGTTCGATTCAAGTTGTTTTAGAAGATGCTGTTTTACGTTTAGCACGAACTGTTCGGCGCGAATTGCCTTCAGAGAATTTATGTTTAGCAGGTGGTGTTGCGTTAAATTGTGTAGCAAATGGGAAAATTCTAAAAGAAGGCATTTTTAAAAATATATGGATTCAGCCCGCAGCAGGAGATGCAGGCAGTGCATTGGGCGCGGCGTTAAGTTGTTGGCATGAATATTTGGATAATCCCCGAGTTGCTAGTAAAACTGATGCGATGCAAGGGAGTTATTTAGGTCCTCAGTTTTCTAATGCGGCTGTTCAAGCATACTTGGAGTCTGTTGGTGCGGTTTATGCGGTTATTGAAGATAATATTTTATTGCCACAACTAGCTGAATTATTAGCGCAAGAGGCCGTTATTGGTTGGTTTCAAGGACGGATGGAATTTGGTCCTAGAGCATTAGGCGGACGTTCTATTTTAGGCGACCCGCGTAGTGTTAAAATGCAGTCGGTAATGAATTTAAAAATTAAATATCGTGAATCTTTTCGTCCCTTTGCCCCTTCTGTATTGGCTGAAAAAGCAGGGGATTATTTTGAATTGGCTACAGAAAGTCCTTATATGTTGTTAGTTGCTGATGTTAAACCCGCATTGCGATTGCCAGAGCGGGCAGAAGATGCAGGATTATTTGGGATTGAGCGGGTTAATTTGTCTCGTTCTACATTGCCCGCTATTACGCACT
Organism: Beggiatoa leptomitoformis; assembly: GCF_001305575.3. Taxonomy (NCBI): domain Bacteria; kingdom Pseudomonadati; phylum Pseudomonadota; class Gammaproteobacteria; order Thiotrichales; family Thiotrichaceae; genus Beggiatoa; species Beggiatoa leptomitoformis. The sequence goes on along the minus strand of NZ_CP012373.2, from coordinate 447,299 downwards.
TGGACTATTCTGCTCGGGTGCAAACGGTGCATTGTGATACAAATCCACGTTATTATGCGTTATTACAAGCATTTGAAGCACTAACAGGTTGTGCTGTGTTGGTGAATACGTCATTCAACGTGCGGGGTGAGCCAATCGTTGCAACACCGCAACAAGCCTATGAATGCTTTATGAAAACTGAAATGGATTATTTGGTTATAGAAAATTGTTTTTTGCAAAAAACAAAACAGCCACAACATAATGTTAAGCAAGTAACCGTTAATTTGGATTGAAAATGATGAATATAGTTCCATTAGATAGACGACAGTTACGGGATTTTGGGTTTGTATTGGGTGGCGGTATTATTGGCGTGTTTGGGATATTCTTGCCTTGGTTGTATCACTCAGCTTTTAGCTTATGGGTATGGTTATTAGGCGGTGGTTTTATTCTAATTGGGTTAGGATTACCTGATATTCTCAGACCTGTTTATTTTGGGTGGGAGCGTTTAGGATTAGTATTGGGTTGGATAAACACTCGTTTGATTCTGGGTATTTTATTCTTTTTTGTTATTACCCCATTAGGATGGTTAATGCGTGTTTTAGGCAAGGGTTTATCTGTTCATTTGCATCGTATTGACAAGCCTCCGCGCTTACCTAATCACATGGAGCGTCCTTTTTAATGTTGGATTTATTTAAAGACCTTTATTTGTTCATGCAAGAACGGAAAAAGTTTTGGTTAATCCCCATTATTTTAATTTTAGTGATATTGGGTGGTTTATTAGTATTAACACAAGGCTCTGTTTTTACACCTTTTATTTATGCGTTATTTTAGGCAATTGTTCAGGGTTAATTATTTTGGTAGTAATAAAATGTCAGGGTGAGAAAGATTCCCTCTTTTTTCGAAGGAGGAAGTATTCTTTATTATCTATCCACATTTTTTAGTGTTATTGGGTATTCAAAGTAATAAATTCTGACTTGTTTAGCGTTACCATTAATTTTTATAAAAACAGTATTGATATGTATGAGTACCAAAGGAGAGAAATGGTTTTTTATCCATTACTTGGTGAAAATACTTATGCAACCTACGATGAATTTGATTATTAGCAATTTTCCGCCCTCCGTCACTCCTAAAGAAATTGAAGACATATTTAAGCATCATGGTGCAGAAACGGAAGTGGAACTTTATCGGGAAGGAAACCCTAATAGTGTGCTTGCTATTGTGAAAATTAAAGGCGCAAATCTCGCCGTGACCAGTCGTATCGCACGACGTTTAAAGGGGCAGTTGTGGAAAGGGCGCACTTTATATTCATACGCCCCGTTGTTTTTAAAGGGCGATATTTGACGGTAGTAATTTTTATGTTTGTGCTTCTCGTGCTAAAGCATAGCGGTAGGCATTGCCTACCCTCTGCACTGTTTCATTGCTTATATCTTGCTTTCATTCAGGTTTAACCATCATCTGCGTGGTTATTAAACTGTCAAAATTTCCATCAGGACTTAAGTGGTAGCCTGTAATACTTTGTCGTGTGACTAACGTAATATTCTCATACCATAAAGGTATATAGGGCAATTCAGCGTGTAAACGGGTTTGGATTTGGCGATAATAGTGTGCTTGCATGTCTAAATCAGGTGTTTGTTCTGCCTGTTCAATCAGATGGTCAACTTCCGTATCATGTAAACGTCCACGATTTGCACCATTTGGCGGTAGTGAATTGGAATGAAACGCATAGCGAAAAATATCAGGCATTTTAATTCCTATCCAAGAAAGGCTAAACATTTGAAAACGACCTGCTTTTATATCGCCATAAAATGTTCCCCAATCATACGTGCGTAGTGACACGATAATGCCTACTTCTGCAAGTTGTTGTTGAATCACGGTAGCAATGCGAATGCGAAAAGGATTGCTTGAGGTTTTATAAGTAATATATAACGGATTTTCCGCGTTATATCCTGCTTGTTGCAGTAATTCGCGGGCTTTTTGGGGATTATACGGATAGGGTTCTAAATCAGGATTGCCTGCCCAATGTTGCGGGTCAAGGATACTTGTTGCAAGACGTGCTGCATCGCCAAGCATGTAATGTATGATGGTTTCTCTATTCAGCGCGTAAGCAATTGCTTGGCGAATTAGTAGGTTATGCGTAGTTGGGTCAGCCAGATTAAACCCCAAATACGCAAAACTTGTCCCGCGTCCAAAAGTTACTGTTACCCCTGTTTGTTGTTGTAGCCAGCGAATTAATTCGGGGGGTAAATCGTCTTGTAAAATATCCAGTTCGCCACGACGCAATTTTAAAGCACGAACGGTTGGATTTTTCACTTCTAAAAATTGTATTTCTTGTTTATCTTCAATTCTTTCAATGTGTAATTCGCTGTTTTGTGACCATGTCAGGAAACGAAACTCACCACTGCCTATCGGTTGTTTATTAAAGGGGTGTTGTTGTTGAATTAATCCCGCAGGGACGATACCTAAGCCTAAACGTCCAATAAATAAAGGGTCTGGTTTACTCAGTTGAAAATCTATTGTATCTGCATTAACGACGATAATTTGTTGAATATTTATTAGTGAACCACGATGTGGTGATGCGTTACGGGATTCAAGAATAAAATCATAGGTTGCCTTTACATCGTCTGCATTTAAATGTTGTCCATGATGAAACATACGTCCTTGCTCACCTAAATGAAAACGGTAGGTTGTAGCATTCAGTTGTTCCCATGTAGCTAAATCGGGTATGGGCTTAAATTGTGCGTCAAAATCAATTAACGCATGGTATAACAAGCGATTAATTCGACTGCTGGCTGCATCGGTTGCAAAACGGGGGTCTAAAGTCACGGGGGCTTGGGCTAATCCAAAGTGAATAACTTTTTGTTTATCCACTGGTTGACAGGCGGTTAGTGTGCCAATAAACAGGAGTAAATAACAATAGCGAAGGCGGGGGAAAAGGGTCATTGTGGCAGTGGTTAGGTAACTTAACTTATGGCGTTAATTTATATTGAATAACCTGATTACGCCCGCTATTTTTGGCGGCATATAGCATTAAGTCCGCGCGGTGAATCAATTCTTCGCTGGTAAGTAGGTGGCTTTGGTTCATGCTGGCAATACCACCGCTTAATGTGACCATACAGGCTTGTTCTACGGGGGTTTTAAATGGATATTGTTGGCAATGTTGACGAATGCGTTCTGCAAGAACATACGCACCGTCTATATTTGTATGGGGCAGTAAGATAATAAATTCTTCCCCCCCATAGCGACTAGCAATATCAATATCACGACGAATGGAATGGTTTAATAAATTAGCTACTTCGCGCAATACATAATCACCATGTATATGTCCGTAAGTGTCGTTAATGCGTTTAAAATGGTCGATGTCAAACAAGATTAGTGAAATATCGCTACCATGCCGTTGTAAACGCACAATTTCTTCATGTAAACGAATATCAAAATAACGGCGGGTATAAAGTTCGGTTAGGCTATCTATTGTTGCTAGTTGAAATAAACGGGCTTTTTCCATAGCTGCAGCAATTAAGGTGCGTAACATCCCTAATGTTTGCAAACGATAATCAGGTTGGGTAATGCCCGTATCTTGGGCTAACACGGCAACACCAATCACTGTATTGTTTTCTTCACTTAATAAGGGCAAGCATAAGCATTCAAAGCCCGCTTGTTGGTCGGTATAACAGGGAAAAGGAAGGTTATCATCCAGCAACATGCCATGAAAGGTGCTAGAAGTGCGTTGTTGTAGAATTTCGATTAATGGCGTGCCTTTAAAATCCACTACTTTACCCGTAGGCAAAAATTCCCCCCGATTAAATCCTCCTGCTAACACGCCCATATTGTCAGCTTGCAGGGTAAACAACGCCACTCGCTCGCTCTGTCCTAAGCCTGCTAGTGTATCTAAGACGTGTTTGATTAATAATTCCATTTCAGCATGTTCTCTTAAGTCGTAAGACAGATATAAACCCGTTATTAGTCCTTTTTAGGTTGGCGACTGTCTGAAAAGCCTGATTCAGACAATTTTCTTGTCTTATCGTTTTTGACGGAAAAATGCTTTTAATTGTGTTCCACAAACATCCGCTAATACACCCCCCAGACAATCTACTTGATGGTTGTGACGTGTATCACGTAACACATCAAAACGACTACCCGCCGCACCTGTTTTGGGGTCATACGCACCAAACACCACGCGCTTAACCCTTGCGTGTAAAATCGCCCCTGCACACATTACACAAGGTTCTAATGTGACATATAACGTAGTGTCTAATAAACGATAATTGGCAATTTGTTCAGCGGCATGGCGCAGTGCAATAATTTCTGCATGGGCGGTAGGGTCATGACGGCTAATGGGTTGATTCCAACCTTCGGCAATACACTGTCCATCTTTGACTAACACCGCACCGATAGGCACTTCACCCTGACTGGCAGCATAGTCAGCAAGGCGAAGTGCTTCACGCATCCATAATTCGTCAGGAGATAACACCATCATTAATGAGTAAAATCATGTCGTGCCGTAGAAATACTGATGGTAAAGCCTGCAATGACATCAAACATAGACATCATCGTTAAAATTAAAAAAGTGGAATTACCCGCTTGCTTATAAACAATAAATTCAATTAAAAAAGCCACAAATACTAACATAGAAAACATGTGTTCAATAATGGATGCATCTGTACTACGGGTAGATTTAAAAATCTCAAAGTATAAAAAAATGACCCCTAACATAATCAAACTATCACTTAACGTAGGTTTCCATTCCGCGCCCGACATTAACTTGGCTGTTAATAAAGGCTGGCTTAAATCAACACCTGTAAAAAATAACGCATTGCAGATAATAAAAAGAATAAAATAAAATGGTAAGTATCTAATCATGAAATATTTATCCTATTTCCAATAAGGGGGACGTTTTTCTAAAAAGGCGGTTAATCCTTCTTGTCCTTCATCAGAGACCCGAATCATGGCAATTAATTCCGCCGTTAATGCAATCATGGCATCATCAATTGCACCATGAGAAACTGCGCGAATCAACTCTTTTGCCGCTGACATTGCTTGTGGTCCATTTTGTAAAAAACGATTAACTACTTCATCTCCCGCTGTGTCTAACTTATCGGCGGGGACAATCTCACTCACTAATCCCAATTGTTTTGCTGTCGTAACAGAAAAGACTTCGCCTGTTAAAAAATAACGGCGTGCTGCGCGTACACCAATGGCTTCTACAACGTAAGGGGAAATAACCGCAGGAATTAAACCCAATTTAACCTCGGACAAACAAAAAGAAGCCTGTTCGCTCGCAATCACAAAGTCACAACAAGCAACCAAGCCAACCCCCCCCCCAACCGTAGCCCCTTGCACAATCGCAACGGTAGGAATGGAAACTTGATTAAGCGTTTTCATCAAGGTTGCCAATGCCATTGCATCATGCACATTTTCCTCTTTAGAATAGCTCACCATTTGTTGCATCCACCGCAAATCCGCGCCCGCCGAAAAATTCTTACCATTGGCTTTTAACACAATTACGCGCACATCTGGATTGTCTTCTAACTGCAACAATGTACCTGTGATATACGTAATCAATGTTTCATCAAACGCATTATGTACTTCAGGGCGATTAACTGTTAGCACAGCAACGCCCCGTTCATCAATATGGGTGATTAAGTTACTCTCAGTCATTGTTGCAAACTCTTAGTTTTAATTAAATGATGCCAATGTGGATAAGTACACGAATAATGGATAGGGATAAACGGGGTTAATCTCCCCCTCATTTATACGAATAAATTCGCACCCACAACACATTACGCGAGTCTTCGCTATTTACGCATTGTAAACGGTTTGTTAAAAGTTGTGTGAATAAAACGTGTTGAGTCTAACCTGATTGATTACAATTCACACGAGATTTTCCCCTATCCTGATTTTCCCGCATTGCGAAATATTCATTCACACGCATAATAAAACGGATAACAACCGCATTTTATCTAAAACGCATCCCATAAAAACTGCGTCATCTTGAAATGACAGACTTTACTTAACCTACCAATTTTTAGCCGTAGGACGCTATGGAAACATTACCAAAAACAACGCCCGTAACCCTAGAAGAACTCTATAACGCATGGCAAAAAGCCTCATTTGACGAGCTTAATGAGTTATTAGCAGAAGCACATCCGAGCGATATTGCCCGCTTTTTAGAATCTCTCCCTACAAAACAACGTGTTGTTGTGTGGAAATCGACCGAGTTTGACCGTGCTGAAGTACTGTCTTATATGCACGATGCAGAACGCGCCGAACTCATTCATCGGATGGGTGCGGAAGAAGTCGCCGCCGCAACCACTGAAATGGACACCGATGATGCAGTCGACCTGCTCCAAAGTTTATCAGAACAACGGGTAGAGCAAGTATTAATGGCGATGGATGAAGAACATCGTCAACAGCTCTCTAAAGTATTGTTTTATGATGAAAACAGTGCAGGCGGTTTAATGAACGTCGACACCTTAACGGTTAGAGGGGATTTATCATTAAAAGTCATTTTGCGCTATTTACGTCGTCATGTAGAACTACCTGATAAAACTGATGCTTTATTTGTCGTTAATGCCGATAATCACTATCGTGGAATGCTGTTTTTAGCCGACATTGTGACCAATGACCCTGATTTATTGGTTGAAGACATTATGTCCACGCAAATCATGCCTATTCCTGTCAATATGCCTTCGCAAGCAGTCGCATTACTGTTTGAACAACATGGTTTTATCTCCGTACCCGTTATAGACCAAGATACAACGCTGATAGGACGGATTACGGTAGATGATATTTTAGATGTAATCCGCGAAGAATCCGACCGCACCTTATTACACCGCGCGGGTTTAGATGAAGAAGATGATATGTTTGCCTCTACCCTTAGCACCGCATGGGCGCGTGCAGTCTGGTTAGGCATTAACCTACTTACGGCTTTTTTAGCTTCCTATGTCATAGGACAATTTGAAGGTGCATTATCACAAATTGTGGCACTTGCCGTGCTTATGCCAATTGTTGCCAGCATGGGTGGGATTGCAGGCACGCAAACACTAACGGTGATGATTCGCGGGATGGCATTAGGTAAAGTGAGTAATGCCAATGCTTTTTGGCTATTAAAGAAAGAAGTTGCTGTAGGTGTATTAAATGGGCTGGTTTGGGCGGTTGTTGTAGGCGTTGTAGCCATGATATGGTTTGGAAGTTTTAAACTGGGTTTGGTGATTGGTGCGGCTATTGTTATTAATCTATTTTTCGCTGCTTTCTCGGGTATGTTATTACCCTTGATTTTAAAAAAATTATCAATAGACCCTGCACTGGCAGGTGGGGTTATTTTAACCACTGTAACGGATATTGTTGGTTTTGCTGCTTTTTTAGGGTTAGCAACCATGTGGTTATTAAAATAATGGGTAGTGCTAAAGAAGCAGTGATTTGTTATAATCATTAATGAAAAAAATAGTAGCCCCAATGTGATTTTCTATTTTCTTGGAGAAAGATAAGGTTTTCCTCACTAAACGACTGACACGCTGTCTTAACGTATTATTAAATCGCTCTATATGATTGGTCAGCCCCGTCTCCTTCCCTACTGCTTGATGCCGTTTACTCGGAAGAACTTTCTGGTACGCTTCCCAGAAGTCGGTGTAACAGACTGCACATTGCCGATATACCGCTGGGAGTGAATCCCAGAGTGCTTGCGCTCCCTCAACATCTCGCTTCCCAAAGGCAATCCCGACAACCTCTCGTGAGTCTCTATCCAACGCTAACCATACCCACACTTTCTGGCGACGCTGCCCAACAAATGACCACATCTCATCGCATTCTAAGCGCAACTGTCCTTTTTTTTAACGGCTTGTTCTAGTCTTTGTTGCGCATACAAACCATTGACATAATGTTGTAGCCATGTGCCTGAGATTCCCGTAACACGGGCTATTCCTCTCAGTGAAAGTTTTTCTTTTAATAGCTTGTCCACCTGTGCCCAAGTCTCTTGGCTTATGTATTTCTTGGTGGGTTGTTCTACAAATCGTCGTCCGCATTCGCGACATTTGTAGTTTTGTGTCCCTGTGCGGGTTTTTCCGTATTTCACGATGTGTGTCGCTTTACAGCTTGGGCAGGTTAGCATTTTAGGGACTCTTCTCTTTCTTCTGTTTTCTTATTTTAATATCACTTTCTCTTTAGCACTACCAAATAATGAAGTGTTGCTATATAGTTACGTAGGGTGGCACACCCCACTAGATTTAAAAGTTAATATTCTTTTTGTCTGAACCACAATTCGCATAATTAACACAATTATCCCAATTAATACAAAAAGATAAAAATAATTGTCTTTAAATTGTGTTAATTATGGAAATTGAGTGAATTGCGGTTCAGACATTTTTTATTATGTACTTTTTTAAATTCTAAACTTTTTGCACCAAAATTAATTAATAAGCCGATAGGAACTTGATAGGCTTCTAAATAGTTCATTGCTTGTGCAAGATGAACATCTTCGAGTTTTATAATTGCTTTGAGTTCAACCATGATTTGATTTTCTACAAAGAAATCAACGCGCCGAGTGCCTACTTCGATATTGTCATAATAAATTTTCATTTCATATTCACGGGAAAAGATTAACCCTTGTTTTTGCATTTCTATGGTTAAACAACGTTGATAAATGACTTCTTGGAAACCGTTTCCCATTATTTTATGTACTTCCATTGCACAACCGATAATTTTATAAGTCAGCGGGTCGTAGTTGGGATTAAGCATAAGTTATAGTATCCGTGATTGTTTGATTGTTTGATTGTCTGAACCATAATTCGCATAATTAACACAATTACCTTAATTAATACAAAAAGATAAAAATAATTGTCTTTAAATTATGTTAATTATGGAAATTGAGTGAATTGCGGTTCAGACTGTCTGAACCACAATTCGCATAATTAACACAATTACCTTAATTAATACAAAAAGATAAAAATAATTGCCTTTAAATTGTGTTAATTATGGAAATTAAGTAAATTGCGGTTCAGACTGTCTGAACCACAATTTGCATAATTAACACAATTACCTTAATTAATACAAAAAGATAAAAATAATTGCCTTTAAATTGTGTTAATTATGGAAATTAAGTAAATTGCGGTTCAGACTGTCTGAACCACAATTCGCATAATTAACATAATTACCTCAACTAATACAAGAAGATAAAAACAATTGTGTTTAAATTGTGTTAATTATGGAAATTGTGTGAATTGCGGTTCAGACAAAAAATATCGCGATCCCCCGCAAGGGGGGACTCAGAAAAAAGATTAACATCCTTAAAGATTAAAAGGGTAAAAGATTAAAAGCATAAAGAGTAAAGAATCCTAGGGGGAAATAAGAACAACACGGAAGCCTATAATGAGGTTCAAATACGAAGGTTCGTAGTAGTAACGGTTAGCAGAACGGGTGAAATCGGCATTGTAGTTCCAAGAGCCACCACGCAACGTCTTGTTTTTACTAGTATTTTCTGATAAAGCCAGCTCATTTCCATCATATCCACTTGTATAATCCGAGTGTGTCCATTCCCATACATTTCCCGACATATCACACAGCCCAAACGGATTTGTATGCGCGTTCACTTTTTCATCCACAGGGTGCGTTGTTTCCCCTGAATTTTCACCATACCAACAACGGTTGCCGTCCATATTACCGCCCCACCAATAAGCTGTTGTTGTCCCCGCTCGACACGCATATTCCCATTCCGCTTCGCTTGGTAAACGTATCGTTTTCCCTGATAATTTTGAGAGCTTTTCGCAGAACGCTATACAATTTTCCCAACGCACACGCTCAACTGGCAAATTGTCTCCTTTCCAATTCGATGGATTATTTCCCATCACTGCTTGCCATTGCGCTTGCGTCACTGGATATTTTCCCATGTAAAACGCTTTTTCTATCTTGACTTTATGCACAGGTTTTTCATCACTAGACCCATTATTCGAACCCATTATAAACTCGCCCGCTGGTACATATACCATCACTAATTCCGTACCATTTACATCAAAGGTTTTCTCATAAACCGTAAACTCCCCTGACTGACCTTCTTTCACCGTTGAAAAAGTACGAGCAATACCTTTTTCCCGTCGAATCCGTTCTTGCTCCTCTTGCTCTTTCCGCTCCCGTTCCAGACGCTCCTGCTTCTCAGCTTCCTGCCGAATTCGCGCTTCTTCCGCTAATCGTGCTTGTTCCCGCTGTTTCCGTTCCACTTCACTGTTATAACGCTTCCAAGAAGCCTGCACCACGCGCAAATCATGCCCTGCCTGCGGATGCTGTGGATTCAACTGCAAACATTTTTCAAAATCTTCAATCGCTAATGGATAATAAACTTCAGGTTCATTCGCGCCTAATTCATCATAAGCCCGTCCACATTGATAATAGGCTTCTGCTGATTGCGTATCTAACTCAAGCACCTGTGAAAAATCTTCAACTGCTTGCGGATATAACCCTAACAAATGTTGTGCAAGTCCACGCTGAAAATAAGCATCTATAAACTGAGGATTTATTTCAATCACCTGCGAAAAATCAATAACTGCCTGCGCTTCTTTAGCAATCGCTAAGGCTTGCAAACCGCGCTGATAACAAATCGTCACAATATCAAAATACTGATTTTCTCCAATGGCTTGAAAACACGCATTAACCCGTTGAAAATAAGCAACATCATTTGCCATCACAACCGTTTGCACACTGTCACCATGACGTAACTGCACAAACGCACTTAATGCGCATTCTAACTGCCGTTTTGCACTATTTTTGTCATCCAACACTGCCAAACTTTCAGCCAATTCTAAATACAACTCAGGCATCCAAGCAGGCTCTTGCTGGGCTAATTGCGCATATAAACGTTCGTAAAAATCCACAATAATCGACGCAATCTCTTGTAACGATTCGCTTGGAATTTCTACATTTAAACCCGAATCATTCGCGGACAATAATTGAGGTAACTGCGCCAACAAACTCGGTAACAACGGCGGACGACGCTTCTCGACTGGCACATGCAACAAATAATACTCATCTGCCAACAACCCTGAAAAAATACATTGATAAGCAATTAACAACGCAATCAAGGTATTATAATCTTTCTCAATCACAAAATACGGGCGGTCAATATCGGTTAAATCAATCCCTTCCTCAAGACAAACCCGCTCCCGTTCCATAATCTTCACATTATTCAAATACTGTTCAACCCGCGCTTTACCATACAACTCTTCTATCTGTTGCGGGGTTTTACCCTGCTGTTTTTCTTGCCATTCCAATGTCCGAACTTTCACCAAATCGAACAAAGTTTCACGCCAATTCAAAGACAAAGCCGTGTTATAACGCGGTTTATCCCAATTCATCCCCCAAAACGCATAATTTAACGTAAAGGTATAGCCTTCTAAACTGGATTCTAAAATTAACACCGCCTCCGTTTTTAACTCGGTAAACACTTGTAATGCGGCTGCATCACCATACAAAGTCTTGCTCATCCACGCGCCACTGACCAAACCAACGGGACGTTGTTGCTCGTTATAACGCTGAAAAAACGCCCGCAATTTTGTCGCTAAATGCGTTTCCATCGGCGGTAACAAGCGCGTTGGGTCTTTTTCCTCCACTGTCGAGGCATGAGCCACCCGCTCCGCCCGCAAACGTGGTGGAGAAATAAACACATGCAACGGAGAAATAAACTCAGAACTGCTTAACAACTGGTCAGCTGTAACACAAATCGGCAAATTTTGTAAACGTCGTTGCTCGCGAATATTGCCTAATGCCGTTTCACGGTCAAACAAACGCAATTCCCGCGCAAGTTGCACATCAATTTCTTTAAGTCGTAATTGTGTTGCTTTCTGCTCAGTAATCACCCAACGTTGCATATTTGCGCGGAATTCTTCAACTTTTAAACTATGTTCACGACTTAATTGATTTTCGTGCGCTTGAAAATCTTGTCGTAATTCTTCTAATTCGCGCATCATCGCTCGATTACGCTCACCTTCTTGCAACGTTAATAAACGTTGTGCTTCCTGCTGTTCTGCTTGAAAGTCTAAATTGCTTTGATGTTGCCATGCTCGCAACTGCATTTCAGCTTTCTGCAAGGCTTGACGTTCTTCATGTAATTGCTGATTTTGCGCTTGACGACTGGCTTCTAAATAAAACTGTGTTTCTTGATTTTTATCGGCAACATATGCTTGTGGCGTAAAAATGGACTTCATACCACCCCAAAGCTTTTGAAAAAATTTTTTTTTAATCCCATCTGGAGAAGGAAGATATAGCGTCATATAAAACCCCTTGTTATTGAGCGTAGTAGCTACATATCATAATTGTAAAACTTGCTGAATCAAGTCATTTACTATCTGGTTTTATCATTTAATTATTTTGGGAGGTTTACGATGAATAGCGACCCCTATACAACCATTGACCAAGACGGCTGGATTTATTCTCATCACGATGGTAACACGACTCATGTTGCTGATATTCATAATGGTAATGTGACCAATACCCATAATGATTTACTGGGACACGCAGGCACAGATGGCAATGTTTATGATGCACATAATCATGTTATTGGTTGCGTGGATACACAAGGACAAGTATTTGATAGTGCAGGGCATCATGTGAGTGATACAACGCTAGGTTCAGCAGGTGCTGCCGCTTATTTGCTCTGCGTTTATAATGGGAATGTATCGTAGTGTCTGAACCACAATTCACACAACAACTGTGATATACGATTGGATTTAGTAAATGCGTGGGTTTTGCGTTTTTGTTGGTATTTATCTTTAAATTAAGGCTAGTGGGGCAATGCCCCACCTTACACGATTCAAACTTCCCAACAGCCTAACTGGTTGCATAGTTAATTGCTTGGGCAAGCTGTAATTTTTTGTTGGCAACAAAGGCGTGTTGATAACTTGCTAACATGCCATTCATCATCTGTGTAAACGTCCAATATTGATGAGCTTGTTGATAGGCATTTGCACAAATATACTCGCGCAATTCTGCATCCCGCAATAAGCGCATGGTACTCTCTGCCAGTGCAGTAGCGGAATTAGCAGGGCAAAGCAACCCTGTTTTTTCAGGTTCAATCATTTCAACTAATCCGCCTGTTAATGTTGCAACAACTGCCGTTTTCGTTAAAAAGGCTTGCGAGACTAGCCGCGTTTGGGCTTCTGTTGCAATGGAAGCAATAACAACTATGTCACAAATACTTAAATAATCTTCAATATTTACCCGATAACCTAAAAAATGTATGTGCTGTTTATTGGGCAGATTGGCAACCGTTGCTAATACTTGTTGTTTATAAGTTTGTGAGCTGTTAGTCGCCTCACCAATTTGTAAAAAGGTAACATTATTAAAGTGGTTTGCGATTTCATTACAGGCATGGACAAAAATCAGTTGTCCTTTATCCTCACGAATCATGCCGATATTTGCAATCACCCAGTGGTCAGCAGGAATACCCAACATGGCACGTAAGGCTTGATTTTTTTCGCGTAAACAGGGATGAAAGCGTTTCTCATCAACCCCTGCAACAGCAACATCAATCGCTTGAGCCGATTTTAAGCCTAGAGAAATCAATTGCGCTTTAATCGTTTGCGCTGTTACAACGACGCGATCATTACCATATCGCCACACCAGATAATGCGCGAAACTATTCCGTAATTGATTCGTAATGTGGCGCGAGCGCACAACGGTGATACCTGTGAGCCATTTTATCCAACATACTTGATAACTGTCTTTTTGACTGTGTGTATCAATAATATCAATTTGATGATTACGTAAAAACCAATACAATCGCCACAAAATAGGCAAGCTAAACGCATTATGAATATCTAAGGGAAAACAGGCTAATCCTGCTCGTCGAGCCTCGCGTAAAATGGCCGAATGGCTATGTGCAATCAGCCAAACGGTATGCCCTTGCAGACGTAACCAGAGCATTTGCTCAATAATACGGAGCTCTTGTCCACCCCAGTGCAGACTACTTTCTATATGAGCAATACGCATATAACCATGATTAATTTTAATAATTGTGTTACTAACACTGTAACATCTTATTTTTTCTCATTTCCATCAACGCCACTAGCAGCACTGCGGTATAAGAATTGTCCGATTAATTGTTCTAGCACCATTGCCGATTGTGTTAGATAAATTTCGCTTTTATCTGTTAAAAACACGGTATCGCCACCGGGTTCTAGCCCGATATACTGCTCCCCTAATAAGCCTGAAGTGAAAATACTCGCCGAAGTATCCGCAGGCAATTTATCGAACTTTGGTTCTAGGCGCAGGGTTGCAACTGCTTTATAAGTGTTATTATCAAACTGAATATCTGTAACGCGCCCAATCGTCACACCGCTGATTTTAACAGGGGCTTTGACTTTTAAACCGCCAATATTTTGAAACTTTGCCGTCACCAAATATCCCGCATCACTGTACAACGCGCCTAAATTACTCACTTTTACAGTCAATAATAATAAGGCGAGAAATCCTAGTGTAACGAATATACCAACCCAAATTTCTAATGTTCTTGAATACATAGCCTGTTCCTAAAAACATGTGTAGTTTTAAGTGTGACATTATACTGTACTTTAACCATGCCACTAAACGCTAATGGAGAGTGCTTATTCAGAAAGGATAAACGAGTTCATCTAAAAAAACAGTTATCATCCACTTATCAAATTTTGTACAACTGCTATGAATACACCTAATTTATCTGATATTCCTCCTATTTGTTTATTGCCTTTACAAGTCGCCAACCAAATCGCTGCGGGTGAGGTCATTGAACGTCCTGCCTCGGTGGTGAAAGAATTATTAGAAAATAGTTTAGATGCAGGCGCAGACCAGATTGAAATTGATATTGAAAAAGGTGGAATAGGACTTATTCGGATTCGAGACAATGGTTGTGGCATCCGTGAAGCAGAATTACCGCTAGCGGTTAGTCGACACGCTACCAATAAAATTAAAGAATTAACCGATTTAGAAAAACTACATAGTTTAGGTTTTCGCGGCGAAGCACTGGCTAGTATTGCCTCTGTGTCGCATTTTGTCATTCACTCCCATTTTTACAACGCAGAAAACGGCTATAGCTTACTGCTCAATACCTTAAGTGATGAGGTAATTATTGAACCTGTTGCCCATCCTATAGGCACAACCGTAGAAGTACGCGAATTATTTTATAACACGCCTGCACGGCGCAAATTTCTCCGTGCAGAAAAAACGGAATTCGGACACATTCAAGAAATCGTCAAACGCCTTGCTTTAAGCCGTTTTAATGTCAGCTTTAACCTACGACATCAGGGTAAAACAACCGTAAGCCTAAAAAAAACGGATGATGAAACCAGTCGTTTACTCCGTATTGGTAGCTTATGCGGTACAGAATTTATGCAAACGGCCCTAACGGTTAGTAATGAAAACAGTGCAATGCGTTTGTCAGGCTGGATAAGCCCACCAAGCCATGCACGTGGACAAGCTGACCAACAATATTTTTTCGTCAACGGTCGCATTGTACGTGATAAATTGGTCAACCATGCCGTGCGCCAAGCCTACAGCGACGTACTTTATGGCGGTCGTCATCCTTGCTATGTTCTTTATTTAGACATAGACCCCAGCGAAGTCGACGTAAACGTTCATCCCACTAAACACGAAGTTCGTTTCGTACAAAGTGGTTGGGTACATCACCTGCTTGTGAGCAGTTTGCAACAAACCTTAGAACAAACTCGCCCACAAGCTACAGTTAATATTGCAGATAACATCGATAAACCGCTTATATCCGCCCCCAAAGTGTCGCCCACAACAAGCCCTTATCCTTCTTACCAACCCGCTTTATTAATGTCCACACCGCTTGCAGTGCAAGAAAATCAACAGCTTTACCATGCGCTAAGCCAAGCCATTCCAACAACTGAACAACCCATTCCCCCGTT
This sequence comes from Beggiatoa leptomitoformis, assembly GCF_001305575.3. Taxonomy (NCBI): domain Bacteria; kingdom Pseudomonadati; phylum Pseudomonadota; class Gammaproteobacteria; order Thiotrichales; family Thiotrichaceae; genus Beggiatoa; species Beggiatoa leptomitoformis. The sequence goes on along the minus strand of NZ_CP012373.2, from coordinate 431,439 downwards.
AGGTTACGCCCGCACTCAACTACATGGTATTTTTATTATTGCCGAAAATGCACAAGGTTTAATTCTGGTTGATATGCACGCCGCACACGAGCGCATTACCTATGAACGCATGAAAACTGCATGGGAAACGCATCGCTTAACCGCACAATATTTACTGATGCCCGTTATGGTTAGCGTGAGCGAGACGGAAGCCGACCAAGCAGAAACTTTTATCGAGACGTTCACCCGCTTAGGTTTTGAAATCACCCGTTCAGGGCGCGAAAGTCTCTTAGTCCGCCAAGTTCCACAACTTCTTATTCATGCCGATATTCCCCTGCTTATACAACAAGTTTTAGGCGATTTAATCCGTTTTGGCAGTAGCGCGATTTTAGAAACCCATATCAACGAAATTTTTGCCACGATGGCATGTCATAATGCTGTGCGCGCCAATCGCCAACTGAGTTTAAGTGAAATGAATGCCTTATTACGCGATATGGAAGCCACTGAACGCAGTAACCAGTGTAATCATGGCAGACCTACATGGATACAATTGAGTTTAAAAGAATTAGATAGCTTATTTCTGCGCGGTCGGTAAATCGGCGGGCGTATCAATATCTTGTAAAATTCCCGCATCGTCACAAACCACCCGCACCAATGCCGCATGATGCGCTTCAATAATGGTTCGCGCCCCATTATCTCCCGTCAACTGGCATAATTGCGGATAAAATTGCCGTGCAAACCCCACAGGATGCCCACGTTTTCCCTGATAAAACGGCGCAATCAATGCTGCACCTTGCGCTAATCCTGCTGTTAGTTGTTGTAAGGTTTGCACCTGAATAAACGGCATATCCGCCAACGCAACCAACCACGCCTCAGCTCCTGCACTTGCCCGCACCCCACACGCTAAACTATGTCCCATCCCTAATCGCGCCTCAGAACAGGGTAAACAGTGATAACCCGCCGCGCTTACTACGGTTTGTAAAGCAATATCTTCAGGGCGGACTACAATGATTAATTGTTTAACAACGGATTGTAACAATCGTGCTGTCATAAGAATTAACGGTGTTTGCTGTGCAACAGGATGCAATAATTTAGGGCTGCCAAAGCGTTGGCTATTACCAGCGGCGAGAAGGATACAGGTAGGGGACATGGAGAATATAAACCTCTTGCGAAAGTAGCACGGATACCACCACCATTTGGCGGTATTATCCATTGTTTATCTTTCTTAACATACTTTTGCAAGAAGTCTAATCATTTTTAGGTAGAAAATTTCTTTATTTTTAAATCCACGTTGCCGATGACTCAGACAAGCAGACAAAAGCGGTGTATAACACCGGTCACTTGATATAGTAACCGTATTTTAAAAAGAGAATAAGAAATGACCTATTCAACAGATTTCCGTAAAAAAGTATTGCTCGTTACCAAGTTTCACTTAGTAATGCCTATTCGCCAAGCTCTGCTTGGCTGATACTTGAACGCCCCCCGCTTAAGTCCGCTTGTACTCGGCAAGCGGAGCTTGCAAGGCGGGCATTACCAAGCAGAGCTTGGTAACGAGCAAATTGTTCTATTGATGCGCTCTTTTTACTCATATTCTATTTAATCTTTTTATAGTACTGTTGCTATATACCCTATTCTTAAACGATGGGCAATAAAAAACCCCAACCGAAACCGATTGGGGTTAGAAACTTGGTGGAGGCGGCGAGAATCGAACTCGCGTCCGTAAATCCTCCGCCCTTGGGCCTACATGTTTAGCCAGTCTTCAATTTAACCTTCAACTCTCCGACGGGCAGGAAAGTTTAAAGGTGAGTCCAAGTAAAGTTTAATGAATCCACCCTAGACGCATGAATTCACGATCCTACTAAAGTGACTGTCATTCCAAACGCGCAGGCTCATTCGGGTGACAGTTTAGCTGCCTAAGCAGCTAAAGCGTAGTTGTCTTCGTTCGCAACTAGAAAGTTTGCAGAGTATTTACGAGGTATCTGCCCCTCGACATGCCCCTTAGGTTTTGTAACCCACGTCGAAACCAAGTCGCCCCCAAGTGATAGAATAGTATAGAACCATTAACCCGAATTTACCAGATGAATAGCTCAACTTTATATTTACGCTTGTTACGTTATGTAAAACCACATAGTCGTTTATTCGCCATTGCCATTGTGAGCATGGTTGTGATGGCATTAACCGAGCCTGCTTTACCTGCACTATTACAGCCTTTGTTAGATGAAGGTTTTGTACAACAAAATCCTGATATTATAAAAATCATCCCGCTTTTATTGTTACTTGTCATGCTCATTAAGGGCATAGCGATGATTATTAGTACAACTTGTTTAGCTAAAGTTGCTACGCAGGTTGTTACAGACTTACGACAAGCCATGTTTGAGAAAATTTTATCTTTACCAACCACTGCATTTGACAATATTTCTGCGGGGATTTTACTGTCTAAAGTCACTTATGATGTAAGCCGTGTTATGGCCGCCTCAACAGAATCATTAGTGGTTATTATTCGTGACAGTTTAACCGTGTTAGGTTTATTGGCGTGGATGTTTTATTTAAATTGGAAATTAACCTTGATTGTTTTTTTAGTCGCGCCCGTTGTTGTTGTAACCATGCGAATTGTGAGTAAACGCCTGCGTGGTATGAATATTCTGACACAGGATGCAATGGGCAATATGACGCGCATTTTAGAAGAAACTATCAGCGGACATAAATTAGTTAAAATTTTTGGTGGGCAACCCTATGAAAAAAATCGTTTTAGTCTTGCTTGTACAGCAGTCTTAAATGCAACCGTAAAATCACAAACGATTTCCGCCATCAGCATTGCTATTGTGCAAATGCTCACCGCCATTGTCTTAGCACTTATTATCTATATTGCGGCACAAGAAGCACAATCTGCGGCGATTACCGTTGGTGGTTTTGTCTCTTTATTTACCGCAATGGGCATGATGTTTACACCGATTAAACATCTTACTAAGGTTAATGAACAGCTACAACAAGGGCTTGCAGCAGCCCAAAGTATTTTCACATTGATAGACCAAGCATCGGAACAGGACAGTGGCACACAGGTTTTACCGCGCTTAGTGGGTAAGATTGATTTTCAACAATTAAATTTCACTTATCAAGAAAATACCTCAAACGCTTTGCATGATTTATCACTAACAATTAATGCTGGGGAAACAATTGCTTTAGTGGGTGCATCGGGTAGTGGAAAAACAACATTAGCAAATTTAATCCCGCGTTTTTATACCATTACACAGGGACAAATTTTATTAGATGGACTTAATATCAATGAGTTGCCTTTAGCTAACTTGCGAGAAAATATTGCATTGGTGAGTCAAGAAGTCGTGTTATTTAATGACACGGTTGCGGCGAATATTGCTTATGGTGCAATGGCAAATACACCGCGTGAAAAAATCATTGCAGCAGCAAAAGCAGCACATGCTATGGAATTTATCGAGAAAATGCCCAACGGGTTAGAAACAATTATCGGTGAACGTGGCGTGAAATTATCGGGTGGACAACGGCAACGGTTGGCAATTGCACGGGCTTTACTAAAAGACGCACCTATATTGATTTTTGACGAGGCAACTTCTGCCTTAGACACACAATCAGAACGCCATGTACAGGATTCTTTAGATTATTTAAAACGAGGGCGTACCACCATTATTATTGCGCACCGTTTATCCACCATCGCTCAGGCTGACCGTATTATTGTGATGGATAAAGGACGCATTGTTGAAATGGGAACACACGCACAATTGTTAGTGTTGCAAGGGACTTATGCGATGTTATATCGGGTACAGGAGCAAATAGACGTTCTATAGGGGCGAAGCGAATCACCCCTTTAAGATGATAAACAACTAACGGGGGTCAATATATTGCACATTGCCCATGTAAGGCTGTAAAACTGTGGGGATGTAAATTCGACCGCCTTCCGATTGATAGTTTTCCATAATGGCAACCAATGTGCGACCCACCGCCAGTCCAGACCCGTTTAATGTATTTAATAAAGCGGGTTTTTTGGTTTTTGGGTCACGCCAGCGCGCTTTCATCCGCCGTGCTTGAAAGGCTTCAAAATTACTGCAGGAAGATATTTCACGGTAACGTTGTTGACCGGGTAACCATACTTCTAAATCGTATGTTTTTGCAGAGGAAAATCCCATGTCACCTGTGCATAAACTCATGACACGATAAGGTAATTCTAGGCGTTGCAAGACAGTTTCTGCGTGTCCTGTCAGTTCCTCTAGGGCTTGATAGGACATCTCAGGGCGAACTAATTGCACTAATTCTACTTTTTCAAATTGATGCTGGCGTATCATGCCACGCGTGTCTTTGCCGTATGCACCCGCTTCACTGCGAAAACAGGGGGTGTGACATACATATTTTATGGGCAAAGCATCTTCTTCCGTAATGGTGTCGCGGGCAATATTAGTTACGGGAACTTCTGCCGTTGGAATTAAATAGTAGTTTTGTTCGGGAATATGAAATAAGTCTGCTGAAAATTTAGGAAGTTGCCCCGTACCTAATAAACTTTCACTGTTGACCATATACGGCACATTCACTTCTGTATAGCCATGTTCTTCCGTATGTAGGTTTAACATAAATTGAATCAATGCCCGATGTAAACGGGCTAATGAACCGCGTAATAAGGCAAAACGTGTTCCTGTAATTTTTACCGCTGTTTCAAAATCTAACAGGGTATTCATCGCCCCTAAATCAACATGGTCTTTAGGCGAAAAAAGGAAGGTTTTTGGCGTTCCCCAACGGCGCATTTCTACGTTTTGTTCTTCGCTCGTACCAATAGGAACGCTGCTATGTGGTAGGTTTGGGATTCCAAGCAAAATATCATTCAATTGGGTTTGAATTGCGTCCAGTTGAATTTCTTTACTTTTTAGCTGTTCATTGATGCGGTTAACGCTTTCCATTAACGCGCTAACATCTTCACCTTTTGCTTTTGCTTTTCCAATGTCTTTAGAACGGATATTGCGTTCATTTTGCAATTGTTCGGTTTCTGTTTGACATTGTTTGCGCGTTTTTTCTAATTCTACCAGTTGGATTTCATCAACGATAAATCCACGGGTAGCCAATTGACGAACAACATCGGTTAAATTATTTCGAATTAACTGGGGATCAAGCATGTTTGATTCTCAAAAAATGATCAATTATCACGTCTATTGTCACTGCGCGGACAACAGAGGTGATAACTGGTTGACAAGCAGGGGATAATTTATTGTATTTAATACACTCAAGTGCGCAGTTGAGAAGTAGTATGTTACTCAACTTGTTTAATTTGCCCTCTGATACTCAAGGGACGGTCGCGCAATTGACGCAATTGCTGTTCTGCAACCCGCCGACTTTCCTGCGGAAGTAATCGCACAGTGTACCAATCGCCCACTTTAGCAACTTCTGCCTCTAAACTTTTTTCCCGCAGTTTATTAACCAAAGCAAGCGCGCGGGCTTCTTCTCTAAAGCTTGCGGCTTGAACATAATAAAAGCCTGTTTTTGGGAGTTCAGCGGAAATGGTTTCTGTCGCTTGGGCGGCTTGTTGGCTGTCTTCTTTTGTGATGGGATTACCATCTAAGCCCAGAAAAACAAAATGCGTAGGCAATGTCCGTGAATTGGTCGTTACCGTTGCACTGGTGGGTTGCCCCGTATTATTGGCGGTTACAACTTCATCAGGTAAGGCTGCATGCAAACGATAAGTACCTTCTATATCACTTACCCCAACACTTAAGACTACTTTTAAGAAGAAATAAATAATCAGCATGAGCAGAAATAATACAATTCCTCCAACAATTCGCTGTTTAGGATCATAAGCATCAGTGATAAGACGGCGGTTTTGTATTGTCATAATCGTCAATGAATTGTGAGCGTTAGAATCTGTTCCCAGTATATTATAGACAACAACTTTTAGAAATGAAGGTTATTACATCTATCTGAATACAGGGATGACAACAGCTCAAAGCGGTTGAAATATCACCCTATTTAGAAACAGCCATAAGGTTAGCACGACACAATTATTAATATACATAAACTTGATAACATGATGAAATCTTATTGTAATTTTAAATAAATGTGTTCATAGCATGTCAGACTTGTGTGTGCATAAACAGCAAGATAAGCATCTGCTGGCTTATTACAATATCATTTTTTCTATGATATAAACTTGTACTATTTTAAGTATCTTTAATTATCACGATATTAACTATGATGAAACATATAATTTTCTGTAGCCTTTTTTTTATTAATATCAATATAGTTGTCTATGCAGAACCCGCAACAGGGTTTAAAAAACAGGCAACTTCTAGTGTGTCAGAAAGCTTCGAAGAAACCGTGCGTGTGCGAAAGTTACACAATCAACGGTTTGATTTTTCGCGTTTTTTTAATGAAGATGTCAATGTCGGCGTAACAGAAATCCTGCTCGAACAAACATTTGAACGGGTTGAACGTGAAGACATGGAAGCCATTGCATCTTCTAGCGTTAAAGTCAGTGCTTTTACATCAGTTAAAGACCAATACGAACACCTGTTATGGAGTTTCGAAGACGAAGCAGAAGAAGGCATGTTATGGGACGATTATTATAAAACGGTCAAATATGGCTGTTGCGCACAAGAAACAACCTATAAATTATTTGATTTACAAACAGGTAAGTTAATCACTATTTTCACGGGTGAATTAGCCAAAGTAGATATTTTAGACGTAGAAAATAGCAGTAGTGCGCGTCTCATCGCTTATTTATCCAGTGCTGCCAGTATTGGTTTTGACGAAAATGCCAAAGATGCCATTAGTACATTAACCCTCAACTCCAAAAAGGGGGTAGAAGATAAAGTTATTTTACTATCTGATAATGATGAATATTCTGCTAATACACCTAAAGTTCATTTACTCACAGAAAAGCAAGAAGAAACGCAATTAGTTTTAGAAGCCGTGACAAATGGACAGAATAAATTGGTTCCCGTTTACACCGTACAACTGCGTTTTATTGATGGACAAACCCTTCTAATTCCCGTGAAACAGGATAAATTTGACATAGACAATATAAAAGGTACAGCAAAAATAAAGGTTGTTCGTGAGGAATAAAGTCAGGTTGTCGTATGGCACACTTTAAAACACTCGCTACGACCTTCTTGATATTGTTGCTATATTTCGTTGCAACGATTGATATTCCAACAACAGTACTCGCCGACCAAATCGCTAAAAAACATGGTATTGACCCGAAATTGTTTCGGGCAGTTATCACTCAAGAATCTAATTGGAATCCGCTAGCTGTCTCATCTAAGGGGGCGGTAGGCTTAACACAACTTATGCCGTCTGCCGCACAAGATTGCGGCTTAACGGACATAGAGCGTTATTATCCTTATCAAAATCTTGATTGTGGTGCATGGCATCTTGCGCGAAACTATCAGGAATTTCAAAGTATTAAAAAAGCCCTTTGTGCCTATAACGCGGGGGCAAATCGGGTGCGCCGTTTAGGGGCATGTCCACCCTTTCGTGAAACAGAACAATATGTAAACAATATTATGGCAATATGGCAACGATAATGATTTAAGCACTTATTTCAATAAATTACTGTTTACTTTTATTTCCGCAATATTGTTCCCGTATTTTCAAGGCTTCTGGCATCCACTGGGTGAACTGTTGAATACGAGTATCATGGCTAGGGTGGGTGGACATGAATTCTGTAGGACTTTTACCACCGCTTGCCTGTGCCATGCGTTCCCATAGCTTCGGGGCTTCTCGTGGGTCAAAACAAGCTTTTGCCGCATAAATTAAGCCCATGTAATCCGCTTCTGATTCATGTTCACGCGAAAAAGGTAACATGACCCCATATTGTGCACCGACACCCAACGCCCCCATAATCATTTGTCGTTTACCTACATCCATATCACCTAATGAGGTGCTAACAGCCAACATGCCTAAATTTTTAAGTTTTTGATATGCCATTCGTTCTGCACCATGACGAGCGATAGCATGAGCAATTTCATGTCCCATGATAATTGCTAATCCATTAGCATTTTCTGCAATGGGTATAATCCCTGTATAAACAGCAACTTTTCCACCGGGCAGCGCGAAAGCATTGGCTTGTGGGGAATTAATCACATTAAATTCCCATTCAAATCCGGGGTCATCTGCAACAACGGCTAGACGTTTGCCAATTGTACGAATGTTATCAACCAATTTGCCCGAGGGGATAACTTTTTCTTTATGCAAAATATCGCTATAAGCCTTTGCACCTAAAGTCATTTCATCTGCACGACTCATATCAACTAATTGAGAACGTCCTGTTAAAGGAACGGTTTCTTGATGAGAAAAATAAAAATAAACGGCATAAACAAAAAATAAAACCAGTGGCAGTGCAAAAAAACCAGTTTTTTCAAACATGATAATTATTCCTATGACTTTATAAAGAAAAAATCCTACAACGATGCGTATCATATCCGCGTAAAATAAGGCGTGGATAATGTTTGTGACCTGTTTAAACAGGGTCTTTTGTTTAAAATAATAGCGACTGATAATACTTTTAAAGGTCTCTTTTTGCCTTTTTACTCACCTGTATCCAAAATATGAAAACGTTAATTAATGCACAATTGTTTGATTTTATAAATCAAATGGCAACTGTCAGCGGTACAATTATTAAAAGTTATTTTCGCACACATTTAACAGTTGACGATAAACCCGATACTAGCCCCGTAACGTTAGCTGATAGAGCAGTCGAGCAAGCCTTGCGGGAGATGATTGAAAAAGCCTATCCAAATGATGGTATTTATGGTGAAGAATTTGGCGTGAAAAATAGAGAGGCAGCATTTACATGGGTTATAGACCCTATTGATGGGACAAAGTCTTTTATTACAGGTAAGCCATTGTTTGGTACGCTAATCGCGCTTGCTTATGAAGGTAAACCTATTTTAGGCTTGTTAGACCAACCGATTTTACGCGAGCGATGGATTGGTGGCGCAGGGTTGCCTACGACATTAAACGGGCATCCTGTGCATGTACGTGCTTGTGCAGACGTGAAAAAAGCAGCGTTATATGCGACAACCCCTGCTATGTTTGAAGGGGAAGATTTTACGTCGTTTGGACGGGTGCGCGAGTCGGTTAAAATGACGGTTTATGGCGGTGATTGTTACGCTTATGCTTTGTTAGCAACGGGTTTTGTCGATTTGGTCGTAGAGTCTTCATTAAAACCGTATGATTATTGCGCCTTAGCCCCAATTGTTGAAAACGCTGGCGGGGTTATGACAGATTGGCAAGGACAGGCTTTATCGTTGGAATCTGACGGGCGGGTTATTGCTGCGGGTGATGAATATACGCATAAACAAGCATTGGCTTTATTACAAGCATAGTATTTTTATAAATAATCAGCATGTTACGGTATATAAACCTATACCTGACGCATTCTACGCGGGTTTGTAAATAAGAAATAGACCTATAGCTAACGCAACTTAGAAAGCAGCTTAATGTAGGGTGGAATAGCGTAGCGTATTCCACCATAAAACGCCACAAATAGCTGAGTTTATGCAGAAAGCTTGCACTATTGTGGAATACGGCTTGCGCCTATTCCACCCTACAATAATCATTTTAAAGTGCGTTAGCTATACTAGATTTTTAAAACCTAGTGGGTCTTTATCAAACAAGTGTCGGGTGCATTACAATACGAAAAGAAGTCTCTACTGTATCCTACGCGCTATCAAACCATATTAATGATTAGACACCGTTTGTGGGTCTTTAGATAAGTGAAAGCCACAGTATAAAGTTACTAATCCGCCCTGTATGCCTAATACAGCAAATTGAATAAGTTGTAACACAACGGAATAAGCAACAGCGGTGCTGCTATCAATATCATAAAGTTTTAAAGCAAGAATCGCAGCAACTTGATAAATCCCAATATATCCCGGTGCAGAGGGTAACGACGCACCCAACATAATAAATACGCCAACCGTAATCGCCGCACTATAAGGGAGTGTCCAACCAAATGCCGTCATGATTTGCCAAAGAATATAATAATCGCCTAAAAAAATAATTAAGGTTATAGGTACGACCGCAAGCGCGTACGGGGCTTGACGAAAATCTATAATCCCTTGTAATCCATGACTATACCAATGTAATAATCGTGTTTGCCAATGTTTTTGAAAATGCCATTTTTTTGCATAAATCAGTAGTTTATCCGCCATAAACAGTAAGATGGACAGGATAAGCACGCAGATAATAAAAACCCCTACCGCACCAACGCCAACACTGGCATCAATTTGACTGCCATGTAACCAGATAACAAATAACATAAAAATACCAACCATCATCATATCCAACATACGGTCTATTACTGAACTAGACAGGGCTTTCCCAAAGGGTAATCCAATAAAGTGATGAATGGCTAAAACCCGCAATACTTCCCCCGCTCGCAAGGGATAAATCATATTGCCTAAAAATCCAATTGCCGCCGCTTGCCAAAAGGCTTTAAATTGTTGTAAGCCTGTATTGGCAATTAATAACCAACGGAAAGCACGGAGTAGCACAATGCATAAAATCCCCAATATGGCAAATAAGAGGTGGTTAAAGGAAAGTTGTGTTAGTGCTGTCAAAAATAATTGCCAATCTAGGCGTGCAAGAACAAAAATCAGTAATAATAAACTGAATAATGTCCCTACAATAATAAGCTTATGTTTTTTGTTCATTTAACTCTCAGTGTATAAATCAGACAGTGGTAACAGTCAGATTGTAATTTATCATTATTATCGGATAGCAGAATGTTTAATAACACTTAACAAACGTCAATATTTACTTACCCGTTGTAAAGAATATCATTACAATAGCCCTGACGCATAAAGCGTGGAACGGGTAGAATAAAAAAGTCTGTACAAGCCGTTGTGTGAAGTAACCATAATAAATAGCTGTTTACATAATAACGTACAATGATTGTTAAACTTGATAGAGGGAAATTATGTTTGAAGCCGTTGAATTAGGTCGTAAAACGAGTAAAGAAGAATACAAAACCCTATTGCCTGAACTGCGTGCAGGTTTATTACAAGCCCAGTTTGCGTTAAGTAAAACCAATGCACCCGTTATTATCATTATTTCAGGGGTTAACGCCGCAGGACGGGGAGAAACGGTTAATGCACTCAATGAATGGTTAGATACACGTGGATTAGAAACCATTTCACTAGACATGCTCACGGATGAAGAATTAGAACGTCCTTATGGATGGCGATTCTGGCGTAACTTACCTGCGCGTGGACGCATAGGCATTTTCTTTGGTGGATGGTATGCCGATGCAATTAATGAATACGCGCTTGGTAATATAGAAACCAGTTTATTTGATGAAAGTCTTGTTGCGATTCGTCGATTTGAAAATATGTTGGTTGAAGACGGCGCAATTATCCTCAAGTTTTGGTTGCATCTGTCGAAAAAAGACCAGAATAAACGCTTAAAGAAGTTGGAAAAAGACCCTAATAGTATTCGTAGCGTCTCAGGGAATGATTGGGAGTTAGCGGATTTATATGATAATTTTGCACATGCCGCTGAACGTGCCATTCGCCACACAGATTCGGGGGCTGCACCATGGACATTAGTAGAAGCGACAGATGAACGATATCGCAATTCAATGGTTGCAAGAACCTTATTGGAAATATTACAAAAATTTCTTAATAGCCATGAAAAAGCGCGATTAGCCGAAGACATTGCAACGCTACAATCCGCCAGTCAAACACAAATTGATGATGACCAGATAGCCCCTTGTAATCCACTGGTTGCACAACTCAATACACCACTAACTGTCTTAGACAGGGTCGATTTAAACCAGACAATAACCAACAAAAAATATAATGAAGAGTTACGCCACTATCAAGGCAAATTACACCGTTTAAGTTGGTTAGCAAATAAAGAAAAACTCTCAACAGTCATTGTTTTTGAAGGCTGGGATGCCGCAGGCAAAGGCGGTGCAATTCGTCGCATTACTCAACCATTAGACGCACGTTTATATCGGGTTATTTCTACCGCAGCACCAACGGATGAGGAACGAGCGCATCATTATCTTTGGCGGTTTTGGCGACATGTTCCCCGTGCAGGACGTTTTACACTCTATGACCGCTCATGGTACGGACGTGTATTAGTTGAACGTGTAGAAGGCTTTGCGCAAGAACATGAATGGAAGCGTGCTTATTTAGAAATTAATAGTTTTGAAGAGCAATTAGTTAATGCTTATGTACAACAAGGGGATGACCGTCAAGGATATGGCGGTGGCATTGTGCTGAAATTCTGGCTACACATTAGTAAAGAAGAGCAGCTACGCCGTTTTGAAGAACGTGAATCGGTTGCTTATAAACGCCATAAAATTACCAGTGAAGATTGGCGCAATCGAGAAAAATGGGATGCTTATGCGTTAGCTGTTAATGATATGGTCTCACGGACAAGTACAGATTATGCCCCTTGGACGTTAATTCCTGCGAATGATAAACAACTGGCGCGTCTTGAAGTGTTGAAAACCGTCTGTGAACGTCTTGAAAAAGCCTTAGACAGCAGAAAACGATTTAAAAAATAGACTGTTAATAGGCTGTTTAGGTGAATATTTTCTATTGCTAACCGTCTGTAGTCTTTAAAGGATTAAATTATGAACGTTTTATTAGTCCGTCATGCCATTGCTGAAGACCGTGATGTTTTTGCTATGACAGGCAATACAGACGATTTACGTCCCTTAACGCTTAAAGGGATTAGTAAAATGCGCCAAAATGCGTTAGGAATTAGAACACAACTTTCAACTATTCAGCATATTTTCAGCAGTCCTTTTATGCGTGCTGTGCAAACGGCTGACATCTTATCTGAACTTTATCCAGATGCACATCGCCATATTTTACCTACACTTGCCCCGAATAGTTCTATTCATGATATTTTAACGGCTATACAGGCAGAGGCTAACACGCATCATACTATCGCACTTGTCGGGCATGAACCTGATTTGGGCGAATTGGCTACATGGTTACTGACCAAACATGTCTATAATTGGCTCTCTCTTAAAAAAGGCGGAGCCTGTTTGCTAAGTTTTGAAAATAAAGTGGATGTGGGAGAGGCGCAATTGTGTTGGATGCTAACCCCCAATCAGTTGCGCACATTCCCAATGTAACCTGAGTTCGGGATAAGAAATAGGGAAAAATTAATAAATTTAATTGGTTTATCTCGTTCCCACGCTGGAGCGTGGGAACGAGAATTTCTTATCCCGAACTCAGGTTAATGTAATAATAACTTGCATAAAAGTAGCGGTGTTATATCGCATTGTCTGAATTAGGAAAATGACTCATCGTTACCTTTTTATTTTTGGTATTACGCTTATTTTTAAGTTCCGAAAATTTGGATAATTCTGAGAATTCTGATTCAGACAGGCTTTTAAGTATCGCTAGATTTGCAGCTTACGGTTGTTTTATAACCAATTTAAATAATCCCGCATAATACCTTGCAAGCGTTTTTCGCTGTCTTCTAAATCTTCTTTTGCTGCCTTTGCAACTTGGGGAATATCAACAATTTCAATGGTATTTAAAATTAAATTATCCATTGAATTATAATAGCGTACCCACCAAACATAGCGAATCGCGGTGCTAGTAATCCGACAGTTACCATATCCTTTTGATAAAATTGTTGTTGTCCCCGTTCCTAGGCAATTTATCATAAAAGTTTGGTCTTCTTCGCTGATAGGTAACAGGCTAAGATTAATCACATGTGCAGGCTGGTTTGGTGCGCAGGTTTGTTGTTTAGCATCTACTTCAACCAAAATTGCGGGTGCATTCATCAGATTAGTGGGTACATCCCCTAATGTAAGCCGTGTTTGTCCTTCTTCATGAATAATGTCGCGTAATAAGTTGGGAACTTCGCCTATATCCAATTGTTGATGAACGATTTTTCCTTGTTCATCTAGGCGTTGTAAATGCCAAATCCCTGCCATGACGGATTCTTGAATATTAACAATGGATTTACCTGTACATTTAATTTTAACTTCGCCATCACCCAGCACTTGCCCAATAAAATTGAGATTTTTGGCATCTAACTCACCTAATTCTATGGTGTTTGCTGTTTGTGTTAGATTAAATGCTTGTACCATCTCATAAAGTTTTTGCAGGGTCGTTTTTGCCCCCGTCATTTCTGCCGTTAGCGTTTCGGGTTCTGGCAGGCGTGGCGGGCGGTAGGTGTGCATTTCCGTCGGCATGGATAAGTAATTCAATGCTTCATCTTCAGCAACAGGCTGGCTGCCTATGCCCACATTCAGCGGATAATATGACATTGGTTTTATCTCGGTTTTTAAAGGCGATGATTAACGTTGTTGTTTTTTACGAATACGGCGGATAAATTCTTTAAGAATAGTGTGATAAATCTTGTCTTTACTAACGGCATTTTCCACCCCTTCATCTAAATTGGGGTTGTCATTGATTTCAATTACAACTATCCCTTTATCAGTTTGTTTTAAATCAACACCATAAAATCCATTGCCGATTTGGTTGGCGGCTTTAACTGCCGTTTTTATCACTTTCTTTGGGGTGTCTTCAATAGCAAAAGTGCGGAAGTTGCCATAATTAAACTCACCGTTTTTATCATGTTTGACAATTTGCCAGTGCGCTTCTGACATGAAGTATTGACAGGCAAAAATGGCTTTACGGTTCAAGATACCAATACGCCAGTCGAAAGTAGTATAGAGATATTCTTGGGCAAGCAAAATATCTGAATCTTTAAACAGTCTATTGGTCATTTCTAAGACTTCTTCTGCGTTTTCTGCTTTAAATACACCCCGCGAGAAAGAGCCATCGGGAATTTTTAAAACCACGGGATAAGGGATTTCATTTTCCAGTAGATGTAAATTATCCTTATGTAAAATAAAAGTTTTTGGTATTGGTGTACCACTAGCCTTGAGTAGTTCGGCTAAATAGACTTTGTTGGTACAACGTAAAATAGAATCGGGGTCGTCAATGACTACTAGGTTTTCACTTTCGGCTTTTTTTGCAAAGCGGTAGGTGTAATGTTCAATATTAGTCGTTTCACGGATAAACAGGGCATCATATTCCGCTAAACGGGCGTAATCTTTCTTTTTGATAAGGTCAACATCGATACCCAATTCATTACCAATGGTGATGAATTTTTCTAGGGTTTCTGCATCTGAGGGGGGCAGTTTTTCATTGGGGTCATAGAGAATGGCTAGGTCATAACGGGTGGTGTGTTTGGTTTTCTCGCTATTATCATATTCTCGACGGGTGTAAACATTCAGGGCTTCAATAAAAAGAGGGTATTGGTCTAGCGGTAACGCATTTAGTTGAATGGGTTTAATCGATGAGATATGCCATGAACCTGAATAGCTAAACTCTACTTTCATTAAGGGACAACTAAAAGTTGCAAATATCTGTCGTGCAATTTTCTTCAAGTCAGATTTATCACAAAACCCAAATAAAATATAAGTTTCTAGCACTGTTGGCATGTTGCCATTGTGTTTGCCTAAACATTTATGCAGAAAATCATCTAGGCTATCAGTGTCTAGGCTATAAATCGCTTTACTGCTTAAATCACGCAGGGTGCGCACGCTAGGAATGATTTTGTGGTGGCGTGCTTCAGCAAGGAGCGAGCAATAGTAGCCGCGACTTAAATAACGATAGCTACGACATAAATTAATGACACGCACGTTTTTGAGTGAGAAATAATAAGGCTGAGAAATATAATCTTTAACGGAGACAATTTGCATTTCAGGAAAAGATGAATGCCAATCTGTTGTGTTTTCAACAACCACAAGGTGGGGGGGCATATTAATTGTTTAACCTCAATGAATACATGATGGAATAACAAAATAATAAGAGGATGGGTTTTAATCTGCACGATAAAACGGTGAGATAACACATTAAATTTTGGTTAGTAATCGTGAGCAAATGGTCAGCATTATTGTGTTGTAAGGGAATTTGTAGTGTCACAAAAAAAGGCAAGTTTTGGGTACTTGCAAACATTTTTAGCTGTCACAATAATTCGCTGGGCGAGCATTAGGCGGTCTTTTTTCTAAGAAATAACACGGCTTTCTGAGCTGATTTGCCGTACCGCGCCATGCGTTCAAAGTCTTTACGCAAAATCGGCATGTTGATAGAGTCCATGATACTTTCATCAGCGGCATCGTCAACAAGTGGGTCATGTGCATAAATGTATTTGTCATCAAATCCTGTAATAACAACCCAATGCGGGAACTTTTCTCGATAAATACGGTATGAACTAATTAAAACAAGGGGAATTGCGCCTACATCAAATTTTGCCTTAATGCCAGCAACGTTTAAATTACCATAGACAAGATTGATGGGTAAGCGACTAATTTCATCTAAAAAATCCGCTTCTACTAAACGCATAACTGATTTTTTTTCAGGATTACGTACAGAATCAATGAACATTGCATCAGTTGCTGCTTTGTCACTGACATAAATCTCCACGTCATAACCACGATGATGTGCAGAAAGTGCCAAGCCATAAGGACCACAGCCACCATGTCCTGATGTCATAAAGATGGTGGTTGCTTCACGCCAAATACGCAATTCTAAACGACGATTTAATTCCAAACTATTGTCCAACGCCCGCATTGCCATCATGAGTGCTGAGGGACCACAGGTAAACTCTAGCGTTTGTTGATAAAACGGAACGCTGACCATTTCACGGGCGATATGAGGAGCAAGGAATTTTTCAAATCGCAACGCGCGCATGTGGTCTTCGTAGTAGTCGGAAACTTCATCGAAGTATTTATAACCATTTTTTTTAACCAATCCTTGCATGATGATATTATCACCGCGCGTTTCTAGGCGTAATGAAACACAATCATGTGCTAACGCAATTTCTTCAGCGGTGGCAAACAGTGTTTTAGCAATGCCGCGTTGTTGGTAGGCTGGACGAATGGCTAGTGAATATAATCGCGCCATTGAAGTACCACGACTAAGCAATAACATTGTATAACCACGAATAACTCCTTGTTCTTCTTCTACTATGGTGTGTGCGTGGGCTTTGCTGAGTAGGTAGCGAAAATTACGGCGAGATAAGCGGTCAGTGTTAAAACATTCGTTTTCAATCACTAACAGTGCATCAATATCGTCTAGGTGAGCAGGACGAATCATAGTAGCGCAACCTCTTTGCAGTATTGTTATCGTCTAAATCCGATTGCACTATAGCAAATTAACCGTCAGGCAAGAAATGTGAGGACATGTTAAACAAGTAAGGATTTTGTGATAGGCGCATCGTTGAATAACGTGATTGGAGACTGTCTGAATAAATATTTTTAGGATTATCAGGTAATCAGCGTTATTAAGTGTCATTGTTTTTATCTTGGCTAATGTTGAAAAGTCTAATTTAGGTGATTATTGCGTTTATCCTTTTATTTACGTTTAGCATCATTATGGCTTGGTGTGGCGTTGGCTGTTAAGAACCTTAATTTACAAAATGCCTATAAAGTTATCGTTAATGCTACTATTAAACAAAGAGACTACAATCTTCAGATATTTTAGGTTGGTGTGCAAAGTCGCGTTATTAGTTTAAGGGTGAATTTTATGTTAGAAGAAGAAGGGGTTGTGGTTGAAGCAACTGAACAATTTGTTTGGGTGCGGACGCAACGGACAAGTGGTTGTTCGCATTGTACGGTGAATAGCTGTGGAACAGGCAGTTTGGATGGCTTGTTTGGACAGAAGGTTAATGAGGTCAAAGTCATTAATAATTTATCTGCTAAGTTGGGGGATAAAGTGGTGATTGGTTTGGAAGAACAAGCCTTAGTCCGTGGTTCGTTACTCCTTTATATTTTACCGCTTTTGTTTTTATTCGCTGTTGCCGTTAGCTATGAAAATATCGCGGCTTCTGTTGGTTTACCCAGTGGCGATGGATGGACAGCATTAGCGGGTTTGGTTGGTTTGGCGGGTGGTTTGGGTGTTGCGCGTTATCTTTCGGCTCTTTTGTCTGAAGATAGTCGTTATCAGCCTATTTTATTAAAAATCGCCACACCTACGTTGTATTATCAACCTAATTTTAACAAGTAACGGTTTTTAACTGTTTACCATAAGCACCGTTGGGAGCGAATATGCGGAAGATTTTTGTTTATCCTTTGTTAGTAGCGGGTTTAACAATTGGACTATTCAGTGGTATTTTACAGGCGCGCAGCTTGCCTGAATTTACAGAATTAGTGGAAAAATATGGTCCTGCTGTTGTCAATATCAGTACAACGGCCAAAAAAGAACCAAATACGAGCAAAGAGAAAAAACTCCCCCAAGTAATTCCGAACTTGCCTGAAGATGGCCCTTTTAATGAGTTTTTTCGCCGTTTTTTTGAAGATGAAGAGAATGCACCTTATCTTAATGAAATTCCATCAACCTCGTTAGGCTCGGGTTTTATTATTTCGGCTGATGGTTACATTGTCACCAATAACCATGTCATAGAAGATTCAGATGAAATTATTGTTCGTTTAACTGACCGTCGGGAATTTACTGCGGAGTTGATTGGCGCAGACCAACGAACAGATTTAGCCTTACTCAAATTGAACGCAACAGATTTGCCCTTTGTAAAATTAGGCAGTTCAAATGATTTAAAAGTGGGCGAGTGGGTGTTGGCCATTGGTTCACCCTTTGGTTTTGAATATTCTGCAACGGCAGGTATTGTGAGTGCGAAAGGACGTAGCTTGCCGTCAGATAGTTATGTTCCGTTTATTCAAACAGATGTCGCTATCAACCCGGGTAATTCAGGCGGCCCTTTATTTAATCTTGATGGGGAAGTGGTGGGGATTAACTCACAAATCTATAGCCGTACAGGCGGATTTATGGGGTTATCTTTTGCTATTCCTGTTGATGTGATGAAAAATATTATTGACCAATTGCGTGAAAGTGGCAAGGTTTCTCGGGGTTGGTTAGGTGTTTTAATTCAGGATGTTACTCGTGAACTGGCTGAGTCTTTCGGGATGCAGAAACCACAAGGTGCATTAGTGGCAAAAGTGTTGCCAAATAGCCCCGCGGCAACGGCTGGTTTTCAGGTTGGCGATATTATTATCGAGTTTAATGGCAAGAAAATTGACCATTCTTCTGATTTACCGCCCATTGTTGGCATTACCCCGTTAGATACAGTGGCGACAACCAAAATTATCCGTGCGGGTAAAGAACAGAGTTTACAAGTCACCATTGCCGAATTACCACCAGAAGAAGATTTACAAAAAAACATCACAGGACAGGCAAAATCTAGTCGTAATAAATTAGGCTTAACCTTAGAAAACCTTGATGATAATCAACGTAAAGAAATAGACCTTGCTGAAGGGGGTGTATTGGTTAAGGCGGTAGAAGGTGTTGCTGAAGAAGCGGGTGTGCGTGCAGATGATATTGTCTTGATGATGGCGAATACCATGATAAAAGATGTCGCACAGAGCGAAGAAATTATTGCCAGTTTACAACCGGGGCAAGCAGTCCCCATTCTGATTAAACGGGGTGGCTCACAACTGTTCCTCGCGCTAAAAATGCCAAAGGAAGAGAAAAAAGAAGGTAGTAAAAAGGAATAAAATAAGTCGCTTATTACAGTGACTACTATTTTACGCTTACACAAGACCTAGCAGGTTTTAAAAACTTGCTAGGTCTTTTTAACTGAGAAACGCAAATACTTTTTGTTATGCACGCACCCCTATTGCTAACGGTTTATACCCGTGCAGGTTGTCATCTTTGTACAGACATGCAACGAGAGTTAGTTGTTTTACAACAACGTTATCCTTTCACGATAGAACTCATCGATATTGATAACGATGTGACCTTGAAACAACGGTATAATACGCGTGTGCCTGTACTTGCTGTTGGGGAAACGGAACTTTGTTACTACTTCCTAGAAGAAGAGTCCTTAGAGGCATATTTCAGGGAATTGTGAAATCCGTTAGAATACAGCGTATTTTCTGGTGTAAAAATCAAGAATACTGATATAACCGTTTCATAATAGTTGTGATAGCACAATTGTTATTGTATTTTCTTCTAAAAATCGCACCGCGTTATAGCGCATGTGATTTTTAGCTTATTACCGCTCAAACACGTTGTTTTACATGAAAAACATCCGAAATTTTTCTATTATTGCCCATATTGACCATGGTAAATCCACACTCGCCGACCGTTTTATTCAAACTTGTGGTGGTCTTGCTGACCGAGAAATGGAAGAGCAAGTGCTGGATTCTATGGATTTAGAACGCGAACGCGGCATTACGATTAAAGCACACAGCGTAACCTTGCACTACAAATCACAAGATGGACAAACCTATCAATTAAATTTTATTGATACGCCGGGACATGTCGATTTTTCCTATGAAGTTTCCCGCTCTTTAGCCGCTTGTGAAGGGGCTTTATTGGTTGTAGATGCTGCACAAGGCGTTGAAGCACAAAGTGTTGCAAACTGTTACACCGCTATCGAACAAGGCTTAGAAGTCCTACCTGTCTTGAATAAAATTGATTTACCCTCAGCCGAACCAGAACGGGTTATTCAACAAATTGAAGAAATTATCGGTATTGAAGCAAAAAATGCCGTGCGCGTCAGTGCTAAAACAGGGGTAGGGATTGTCGATTTACTCGAGGAATTATTAAAGCGTATTCCACCACCACAGGGGAGTGTCGATGCGCCATTGCAAGCCTTAATCATAGATTCATGGTTTGATAATTATTTAGGTGTAGTCTCTTTAGTGCGTGTTGTAGATGGACGCTTAACTAAAGGACAAAAAATTATGGCAATGTCTAATGGCCGACGTTGCCAAGTGGAAAAAGTGGGGGTTTTCACACCTAAACCACTAGATTGCGAATTTTTAAGTGCTGGAGAAGTCGGCTTTGTCGTTGCGGGGATTAAAGAAATTGATGGCGCACCTGTTGGCGACACCCTAACGGGTATCGAGCAACCTGTCACTGTCCCATTACCCGGTTTTAAACCCATTCAACCGCGTGTTTTTGCGGGTATGTATCCGATTGATGCCTCTGATTATGAAGCATTTCGTGAAGCATTATCTAAATTAAGATTGAATGATGCAGCACTGCATTATGAACCAGAAACTTCATTGGCATTGGGTTTTGGGTTTCGCTGTGGTTTTTTAGGCATGTTGCACATGGAAATTGTGCAAGAACGGTTAGAAAGAGAGTATGAGTTAGACCTCATCACAACCGCACCAACCGTTATTTATGAAGTGGTGACGACAAAAGGCGATATTGTCATGATTGATAATCCCGCTAAATTGCCCTTACAAAATTATGTAGCAGAAATGCGAGAACCTATTGTGGAAGTCAATATGCTCTTACCACAAGAGTTTTTAGGCAATGTTATCAGTCTATGTATTGAAAAACGTGGTGTGCAAAATAAGCTGTTATATACTGGTTCACAAGTTTCCCTTGGGTATGAATTGCCCATGAGCGAAATGGTATTAGATTTTTTTGACCGCTTAAAATCCGTTAGCCGTGGTTATGCTTCTCTTGATTATCACTTCCTCCGTTTTCAGGAAGCGAATTTGGTAAAATTAGACGTGTTAATCAATGGGGAAAAAGTTGATGCGCTTTCTATTGTCGTTCACCGTGACCAAAGTGTTTCACGAGGACGTGACCTTGTAGAAAGAATGAAAGATGTGATTCCTCGCCAAATGTTTGATGTAGCTATACAAGCAGCGATTGGCTCACAGATTATTGCGCGACAAACCGTCAAAGCCTTACGAAAAAATGTGTTAGCAAAGTGCTATGGTGGTGACATTAGTCGTAAACGTAAACTATTAGAAAAACAGAAAGAAGGGAAGAAACGCATGAAACAAGTAGGGTCTGTTTCGATTCCACAAGATGCCTTCTTAGCTGTTTTACACGTTGGAAAAAAATAAATGAATTGGGATTTAGCTGCTTATTTAGTGATATTGGTTGCAGTTAGTACGGTAATATGGCTATATGATGTATTACTGCTCGCGCCTAAACGTAAAGCTGCGTTGGCACGCTTATCAGAAAATGCCAGTGAGCGGGATTATCAAGATGTTGGGCAAATCCCTTTTTTCGTGGATTTAGCACGTTCACTACTACCTGTTTTTATCATTGTGCTTGTCTTACGTTCTTTTCTGGTTGAACCGTTTAGAATTCCATCAGGCTCTATGATGCCTACCTTGTTGGTTGGTGATTTTATTCTGGTGAATAAATATACCTATGGTATCCGCTTACCTGTCCTAAACTGGAAAATATTAAACATTAACGAACCACGACGTGGTGATGTGGTTGTGTTTCGTTACCCAGAAAACCCTACCATTCCGTATATCAAACGGGTAGTCGGTGTTCCCGGTGATAAGATTGAATATCATCATATTAACAAGATGTTGTATGTTAATGGTGAGCCTATTTTACAAGTTCCATTAGGTGCTTATATTGGTATGGGTTCTAGTGCTGATATGACACAACAAAAAGCGGAAGAATTAACAGAACACTTGTTTGACAAAAAGCATTCTATTTTAATCATCCCCGAAAAAAGAACGCCTATTCCACAAACAATCAGCAGTTGGAATATTGAAAAAAATCAGTATTTTGTGCTGGGAGATAATCGGGATAATAGTTTAGATAGCCGTTTTTGGGGCATTGTGCCAGAAGAAAACTTGATAGGTAAGGCTTTTTTTATTTGGATGAGTTGGGATACAAAACTACCTAATTGTCAGCTTTTCTCTCCAACCAGTTGTATTAATTGGGGAAGAATTGGCAACAGTTTGGATTAGGTTTTTACGAAATGAAATACCCTGAAACCCAGTCGTTATATGAGGAGTGAAGTGCATGAAGATAAATAAGCATCAACAACAAGGCATGGGGATGTGGAGTCTGTTATTTTTATTAGCCGTCTTAGGTACTATCGCATGGGTTGGCTTAAAATTGGTTCCTTTGTATTTGGAAGGTAAAAAAATAACCATGGCGTTAGAAAGTGTTCGCTCACAACCTGATTTTGCCAGTATCACAAAACCTGAGTTTTTTAAACAAGTTACTAAGCGATTGGAAATTGATGGCATTAACCGCCTTTACAACAAAGAAGTACAAGATGCGGTAATTTTTGAACGGGTACCGAAAGGGATGCGGATTACCGTGCCTTATCAAGCTCGAGAACCTCTTTTTGACAAGTTTTATTTTTTATACGACTACGAACATACCATTGAACCTTGAAGACGGACTATTCAGCTTTATATAAAGTCTTAAACTATCTGTTTAGACAAGAAACTTACCTGACTATGGCACTGACACACCGTAGTGCAAGTAGTCAAAATAACGAGCGTCTGGAGTTTCTGGGCGACTCGTTACTCAACTACATCGCCGCCGAAGCCTTATTTGAACGTTTTCCAACAGCCAGTGAGGGAGAGTTAACCCGTTCACGTGCAACACTCGTTAGAGAAGAAACCCTTGCAGAAATTGCGCAACAGATGAATCTGGGCGATTATTTGCAATTAGGGGGGGGAGAATTAAAAAGTGGTGGTTGGCG
Organism: Beggiatoa leptomitoformis; assembly: GCF_001305575.3. Lineage (NCBI taxonomy): Bacteria > Pseudomonadati > Pseudomonadota > Gammaproteobacteria > Thiotrichales > Thiotrichaceae > Beggiatoa > Beggiatoa leptomitoformis. The sequence goes on along the minus strand of NZ_CP012373.2, from coordinate 408,018 downwards.
CAGACCTTCTATTTTAGCAGACGCACTGGAAGCAGTTTTTGGTGCTGTGTACTTAGATAGTGATATGAATACTTGTCGACAGGTTGTTTTACGGCTATTACAGACACGGTTAGACAACCTATCGCCACACAAAATCAACAAAGACCCTAAAACGTGTTTACAAGAATATTTACAGGCACAACAACGACCGTTGCCTATTTATCGTGTACTCACTATACAGGGTGATCCACCTACCCAACATTTTGAAGTGGAATGTATGATTGATGGATTAGCAGTTCCCGCGTATGGCACAGGTGATAGTCGGCGGCGGGCAGAACAAGCGGCAGCACACAAGGCACTTAATATTTTACATGGAAACTGACAATTATCGTTGTGGGTATGTAGCAATCGTTGGTCGCCCTAATGTAGGGAAATCAACTTTATTAAATCACTTACTTGCACAAAAAATTAGCATTACTTCGCGTAAACCTCAAACGACACGCCATCGTTTGTTGGGCATTAAAACAGAAGAAAATGCGCAAATCGTTTATGTTGATACGCCCGGTATTCATCAGGATAAGCATACGGCGATGAATCGTTATTTAAATCGCACGGCATTAGGCAGTTTAGATGGCGTGGATTTGATTGTTTGGTTGGTGGAGGCGTTGGTATGGACAGAAGAAGACGCACATGTCTTGAATATTTTGGAAAGTACGACATTACCCGTTATTCTTGGCGTGAATAAAGTTGATAAGGTGGCAAATAAGGAATCATTATTACCTTATTTAGAAGAAATTACGCAAAAGCGCGACTTTTTAGAGGTTTTTCCTTTATCAGCATTGCGGGGCGTTAATTTAACCGAATTAGAAGAAAAAATTATCGTACAATTGCCATTAAGTCCTCCCTTATTTCCTGCAGACCAAGTTACTGATCGGAGCGAACGTTTTTTCGTAGCAGAAATGATACGTGAAAAATTGGTTCGACGTTTAGGGGCTGAATTACCTTATCGATTGAGTGTGCAGATTGAACACTTTGCCGAAGAAGAGAAACTTACCCATATTAGCGCGATTATTTGGGTTGAACGAGAAGGACAAAAAGCGATTGTTATTGGTAAACAAGGGCATGTTTTGAAAAAAGTGGGAGAAGAAGCACGCAAAGATATCGAGGTGATGTTAGCGCAGAAAGTCTTCTTGCAACTGTGGGTTAAGGTCAAACAAGGCTGGCATGATGATGATCGTGCTTTGCGTCAATTAGGTTACTCTGACGATTAGTAACGGTTCTAACATGGGGCGAGTTGATTCGCCCTCATCTGGTGTGTTAAGGCGTAGTTGTCTGGTTAGGTTCGGTCACAAAGCCAACTTGGTTTAAACCTGCTTCATGAATGGCGGATAATAACAGCGCAATTTTTTCATACGGTGTGCTTTTATCGGCTTGTAATTGCAGCGAAGGTTCTGGTGTTTGTAAGGCCGCTTTGTGCAAATACTGCGTTAATTGTTCAATATTAACTTTCTCTTTTTCCCAAAATAAATCCCCTGCCGCATCAAAAGTAATGGCAACCATCTTGGGCTGTTCCTTAACAGGCTCAGTGCTTGCCTTAGGAAGTTCTAGTTGGAATGCGTGCGGTGTTAGCAATGGCGCGGTTACAATGAATAAAATCAATAAGACCAGCATCACATCAACTAAGGGAATAATATTAATTTCCGCCATCGTTTTATCTTCACTTTGATCATCAAAATTACCAAATGCCATTTTATGCTGCCTCTTGTAAAGTTAATGGTTGTGGTGGTAATGCGCCTAATTGCTGCATGACCTTATCGCCTGTATTTAAATAGGCATATAAATCATGCGCAAAAGCATCTAACTCGCTAAAATAGGCTTGATAACCGCGTACTAGGGCGTTATAGCCTAAAACCGCTGGAATCGCAACGGCTAAACCAATGGCGGTCATAATCAAGGCTTCTCCAACAGGTGCGGCAACCGTTTCTAAGGAAGCTGAACCCGCAGAACTAATTTGCATTAAAGCACCATAAATACCTAAAACAGTTCCTAATAAACCAATAAATGGCGCGGTACTGGCAATACTTGCCAAAATACTCAAGCCAGCTTTTAACGATTCAGTTTCCTTATTAATAATCCGCCGCATTGCCCGTGTAATAAACTCGCTGTGCGAACAAATCAAGTTTGCACGATTAGGGGCGATTCTTTCATGATGTACTGCAGCTTGAATACCGTGCAATGTCAGACGCGAGAAAGGATCGTGTGTGATTTCTTGACGTAATATTTTATTTAATGCTTGTAAAGAATCAACTTTTTCAAACTGTCGGCGAAAACGACGGGTGCGTGCTTTGATAAATATTAACGTAATCGTTTTACTAAATAGTAAGTACCATGAAAGTAATGACATAAACAGTAAAATCACGCCGATTGTTAGTGCTAACGGATTTTCCGCGACATGTAGTAAAAAACCATCAATACCAAAGTGTGATGTTTGCATTATAAATTACCCCTCTAGTTGAAAATTAATAGGCACGATAACCCACGCACTGACAGCTTCTGTCCCGCGTTTAGCAGGCACAAATCGCCATTGTTTTACTGTTACTAATGCTGCTTGGTCTAATTGCTCATAACCGCTAGAAATAGCAACTTCCAGTTTTTCAGCTCGCCCCTCAGCATTGACATTAACACGCAATCTGACTTTCCCTTGTTCACCACGTCGTTTAGATAATAAGGGGTAAACAGGCGCAGGATTATTTAAATAAGCCGCATTGAAAACAGGTTGGCTTGTCGGTGTTGATGTCGTTGGTGTATCTGTTTTTGTTTTAGTAGGTGTGCTAACAGAAGGTGTTGCTGTTTTGGGTATCTCTTTAGCAGGAGAATTAGCCACTTGTACAGGTATTTCAATCGTTTTTTCAATGGGTGGTGTGGGGGGGGTAACTTCTACAGGTTTTGGGGTAATTTTTCTTGGTTTTTCAATTTTTTTAACACGACGCGGTTTTTCTATGATTTTTTTTTCAGGTGTACGTGGTTTTTCAACAACTTTCTCTATAACAGGCGTTGGTATAGTGGGCTGTGGTGGCGTTACAACAGCTTCGGGTTTTGGAACAGGTTGTTCTTGAACAAGCGTTGTTAAACTCACTTGCATGATTGTTGGAGGAGTAGGCGGTATTACTGTTGCCGCAACGCCATGCGCCCATAATTGCCATATTGCGAGTATATGCAACAGAATGACCGTTCCAATTAGTAAACTACTTTTTGCCATATCACTCGCGTATTTCATACCTGTATCTCTATAACAACTTAATATGATTAATAAGTTTTTAGTGTGAAACCATTAATCTTTGAAGATAATAGTTACCTGATAACTTAGGTATTAATAATAATCATTATCATCTTTTTTGTAAAGCCAAATGAATAAATATCTTTAATGCTTTTTAATAAATGGATTAGCGATATAGCCGTTCTATTTCATCAATAAGTGTTGGGAAAGTTTGTAATGTTGCTGACAAGGCTTGAATTTCAAACATTGCGGCTTGCGATGCTAGGGCGTGTCATCAAATAGTAAAAAATGTTATATTATAATCATATACCCAGATATCGCCAAGGATAAAACAATGAGTCGTCGCTATGCCTTAACCGATGAACAATGGTCAAAACTAGAACCGCTACTCCCTGGGCGTAAAGGACATGTCGGGATGACGGCTAAAGATAACCGCTTGTTTATTGATGCTGTTCTATTCCGTTATCGCAGTGGCATTCCTTGGCGCGACCTCCCCGAACGCTTTGGTGATTTCCGTGTCGTCCATACCCGCTTCAGTCGTTGGTCTAAGAAAGGTGTCTGGGAACGTGTTTTCAAGATACTAAGTGCCGATGCCGATAATGAATATGCCATGATAGACAGCACAATAGTTAGAGCGCATCAACATAGTAGTGGTGGTGGCGCAGATGAAGCCATTGGACGTAGCGCAGGGGGTTTAAGTACCAAGATTAACTCCGTTGTTGACGCACTGGGCAATCCGACCCTTTTTTTTTGACTGCGGGACAGGCAAGCGACCTTGAAGGGGCTGATGCTCTTATTCCTCAGATAAAGGCAAACGCTTTATTGGCTGATAAGGCTTATGATGCAGATGAACGGGTTAGAGATGTTTTAAAACAGCAAGGCATAGAACCTGTGATTCCGTTCAGGAAAAATCGTTTAAATCCACCTGATTATGATAAAGCTCTTTATAAGGCACGTTATTTAATCGAGCATTTCTTTGGTAAATTAAAGCAATATCGTGCAATAGCTACACGATATGATAAACGCGCTAGGAATTTCTTAAGTGGGGTTTATTTGGCTTCTACCTTGATTCTTTTAGCTTGAACCTTTAACCCTTCTTATTTGATGACAGGCTCTAAGGATTTACCCCATTCAATCAAGGCAATATATGCGTATTGTTGCCCTAATTGTTGCATTCTATTTGCAAACTCCTCAATATTATTAATGATTAACGTGTTATTGATTTCATCCCATTCCACTTTAGCTTCTCGTAATGTTTGGAGCAAGGCGGACAAATTCGGAGAGGCTGATGGTAAATTGGTTTCTGATGATTGAGATACTGATGTAGCAGGTAGGTCGTTTTTTTTGGGTATCCGCGTGTTTAAAGTGTAAGGAAGTAATTTGATAAGTTCCAGTAATAACATATTTTTATGCAATGGTTTTTTCAAAAAGCCGTCATATAATGTTTGTAGCGTCAATTCCTCATTTTCAACCACTGAAATGGTTACAGCAATAATGGGAATACCTGCACAACGTGCGTCTTCTTTTAAAATACGGGCTGCACTATGTCCATCCATTATTGGCATAACAATATCCATTAAAATTAAATCGGGTTGGTAACGGCGGGCTTGTTCAATGGCCTCCTGACCGTTATTGGCTTCTAAAAAATGAACTTGCGTCTCTTTTAAAAAAATCTTGATTAAATCCCGATTAAATTTAACATCATCCACCAATAAAATCCGCTGATTATCGAAACAAATTGTATTTATATCAATGGTTTTTTTATTTTCTATTTCAACAGCTAACGATTTATGTACTAATGCAACTGTCAAATGTTCAATAGCGACAGTAAAAACACTGCCTTGATTAACGTTACTACTTGCCCAAATGCGTCCCCCCATCATCTCAACTAATCGCTTAGTAATCGTTAAACCTAATCCAGAACCACCATATTGTGGATTTTGTTCTGTATATTGTTCAAAAACCGCAAAAATATTTTCCAACTGCGTTGATGGAATTCCGATGCCTGTATCTTCTACAGAAAATAACAACGTTACTGTCGTTTTTTGCGCATCACTTAGAAAGTCGGCACAACCTATTTTGATTTTAATGTATCCATGATGCGTAAATTTAACCGCATTCCCAACCAAATTGAGTAAAATCTGGCGTAAACGAACCTCATCTAACATTAAATAAGGCGGTAAAGCAGGTGAAGGTTCAATAATGAGTTCTAAACCTTTATCCTTAATTTTTTCGGAAAAAATATTACCTATATCATAAAAAACGGTCAATGGATTCAACATGGTATATTCCAATACCATTCTACCCGCTTCAACTTTTGACAAATCCAAAATATCATTCAATAAACGCATTAACGAATGACCACTTGCCTGAATAGCCGCCAAATATTCTTTGTGGTGTAAGTCCTGTGTTTGCCCATGTAATAACTCGGCGAACCCAAGAATAACATTTAAGGGGGTACGAATTTCATGGCTCATATTTGCTAAAAAAGCACTACGACTGCGATTGGCTTTCTCTGCTTCTAAACGTGCTTGTTCTGCTGATTCTAAGGCTTTTTCTAAACTATCCTCGATTTGTTTACGCTCTGTAATATCACGGATAATTGCAACAAATCGACCATCTTCACTATCAATTTGAATAAACTGGATAAAAACTTCAACAGGAATAAGAAACCCTTGCTTATGCTGATAACAAGTTTCAAACTTCAAGGTTGGTTGCTGTCCCTCTAATAACAATTTAATTTGTGCATCAAACTTTTCATGCTTAATAAGCGGCTGAATCTCCAAAACCGTTTTTTGTAATAATTCTGTTTGACTATACCCTAATAATTTTACAGCACCTTGATTAACATAAAAAAGTAAAAAGCTATGCAAATGAAACATAAAAACACAATCTAACGTCATATCTAACGTTGTTTTAAAATGATCAAGTGCATTTATTAATTCTATAGAATCTTTTTTCACTAAAGGTGTTTGTGTCATAACTGTGCTATTATCTGATAATGTTAGTTTTTACTGAAAAAAATTTCTTCTAATCACTAATAAACAACCATCAATAACCTGTTTAAAAATAATGCTCACACATAATTAATTATCAATGCAATTTATTAATAGGTTAGCTAGTTAAAATAACAAACCTCCCTTATATTTATAACAAATTACGACGTAACAAGGCATCTTAAATTTATGGCATTACTTGAAATACTCCATTTTCCCGACCCCCGTTTACGCAACAAGGCAAAACCTGTACAACAGATTAATCCTGAAGTTCGACAGATAATCAATGACATGTTTGAAACAATGTATCATGCGCGTGGGATAGGCTTAGCGGCAACACAGGTAAACATTACCCAACAGATTGTTGTTATCGATATTTCGGAAGAAAAAAATCAACCTTTATGCCTGATTAATCCAAAAATTACCCACCAATCAGGTGTAGAAGTCACAGAAGAAGGCTGTTTATCCGTTCCTAGTGTTTATGATGAAGTAGAACGGGCTGAATTTGTGACCGTAACAGCACTAAATGCCGCTGGCGACCCCTTCGAGCTTTCTGCGGGTGGCATACTTGCTGTGTGTATTCAACACGAACTTGACCATTTAGAAGGGAAATTATTTGTTGATTACCTCTCCAGCCTAAAACGCCAACGTATTCGTAAAAAACTGGAAAAACAAGAACGTAAAACAGCTTAACCACGCGAAATAGTCATCACTCATGTCCATTAAAAAAATTATTTTTGCAGGCACGCCCCAGTTTTCCGTTCCCTGCTTACAAGCACTGCTTGACTCTCAGCACACGGTTTGCGCTGTTTATACCCAACCAGACCGACCCGCAGGACGCGGACGACAATTACAAGCCAGCCCCGTTAAGCAACTAGCACTTGCTCATCAAATTCCTATTTACCAACCCCCAACCCTTAAAACAACTGCGGCACAGACTGAATTACATACCCTACAAGCTGACCTGATGATTGTCGTTGCCTATGGTTTATTACTTCCTATGGCGGTATTAGATGCTTTTCGCTTTGGTTGCATCAATGTCCATGCGTCCTTACTACCGCGTTGGCGTGGTGCTGCCCCTATTCAGCGAGCCTTATTAGCAGGAGATGTTGAAACGGGTATTACCCTGATGCAAATGGATATAGGCCTAGATACAGGCGCGATGCTCGCAACAAAACACTGTCCGATAGAACCAACAGATACAGGACAAACCTTACACGATAAACTTTCTTTATTAGGAGCTACTATTCTAAGCCAGTCTATTGATAATATAGAAAATTTAGAAAGAAAAAATCAAGACTCAAGCCAAGCCACTTATGCCCACAAGTTAGACAAAGCAGAAGCTCAATTAGATTGGACAAAATCCGCCCTAGAACTAGAACGCGCAGTCCGCGCCTATAACCCCTTTCCAATGGCACAAACCACACTTGCAGGTTACACCCTGCGAATTGGTGAAGCACAGGCACTGCCTGCGGAAACGGCAACCGCTGGCGATATTTTGCGTATTAATAAACAAGGTATTGATATTGCGACGGGTGCAGGCGTATTACGCCTTTTAAAAGTGCAAAAATCGGGTGGAAAAATGCTGTCCGTTGCCGATTTTCTCAATGGACATAAGCAACTACTCACTTAACAACTACCCCATCACTTACATTAAAAGCCATTGGTTAGCCTGTCCAATAAAGACTAATATAAAAATAATGCTTTAAAATAAGAGGCTATTATGAGTAACTCAAGTTGCCTAGAAATAAGTCTATTAAATTCAATAACAGATGGCGTATTTCTACTAGAAGCAAACGGCATTATTCTTTTCACTAATCTTATTGGCGCACAATGGTTTAACAAAATACCGGAAGAAATGATTGGACGATGTATTTGGCATTTTCTGCCCACCAATGTCGCCAAATACCGTCAAACAGTCATGCGCACCGTTATTCAAACACAACAACCAAAAACACTCATCGATAAAACGGCTGCTTATTGGTACGAAGGGCGGTATTTTCCTGTTATGAACTCGACACAAACGCGAGTTGATTACATTGCTGTTTATTATAGAGATATTACAAATTTTAAAACAAAAGCCATAGAACATGAAACTTATTGCCCTATCGCCGAAAATCCACATTTTGCCAGTGTCGCTGATTGGCAAACCAAACAACATTTTGGTCATATTCTACAATATAATCCAGCGGTTATTTATACTTTCAACGCGGTGGGTAATCCATTAAATACATTTATAACTTATTTTGTTAGCCAAAATGTAATAAACCTGACGGGTCATGCTGCTATTATCTTTCTGAGTGAGCCTAATTTTTGGTTTAACAATATACACCCTGAAGATAAATCTATTATTTTAGAAAAATTGCAGACGGTTAAAGAAAATTGCTCTTTTGAATATGAATACCGTTTTTTACATGCAAATGGTGTCTATATTTGGATACAAGATGTCATGTATCTTATTTATAATAAAGCAGATAATACTGTACAACTATCTGGCTCGTGGCTAAATATTACTAAACGAAAACTCACTGAACAAGCCTTTAACGAAAGCGAAGCACGCTTTAAAGGCATTTTTGACAATACGGCTGTTGGCATTGCCGTATTAGATAATCACACAGGGCGTTTTCTCATGGTCAACGACAAACTTGCCTCTCTACTGGGCTACACCATTGAAGAACTTTCCTTTTTTACACTCTTCAACCTTTGCCACCCCGAAGACCAACAAGCCAGCCAAAATAAATTACAAGCCCTATCGCAGAAACAAATCCCCCAATTTTACTCAGAAAAACGCTATGTTAAACAAAATGGAGTGATATTTTGGGGGGCAACTTGGGTATCGCCACTCATCAACAAGACAGGCGATATCTTCGCTGTTGTTTGCATTATATTTGACTTAACCGATAGAAAAGAAACCGAATTAGCCTTAAAAGACAGTGAAGAAATGTTTCGTCAAGCAAGTGCCTCTTCACAAGACGCTATTATTATAGTCAATGGTGATAATCATATTATTTATTGGAATCAATCAGCTGAAAAGATATTTGCTTATAAAGCAGAAGAGGTACTGGGTAAAGGCTTACATGAAAAAATTTTACCCAAACGCTCTTGGACAGATCATCAAACTAAATTCCCCCAATTTAAGCAGACAGGAACAGATAATTTTCTTGGAAGAATCAGTGAAGTAACGGCTGTCCGCAAAAATGGAGAAGCGTTTCCTGTAGAAATATCAGTTGTTCCTCTTAAACTCAAAGGACAATGGCACGCGGTTGGAACTGTCCGCGATATTACCCGCAGGAAACAGGCAGAAATACGTTTAAAAACAGCCCTAAATGATTTACAACACTCTATCAATGAAGCAGAACAAGCCCGCCTTACGGCTGAGTCCGCTAATCAGGCAAAAAGCACTTTTCTTGCGAATATGAGCCATGAACTGCGTACCCCGCTTAATGGTATTTTGGGGTATGCACAAATTCTTTTGCGCGATGCCAATCTAAACGAACAACAAACTGAACAAACCAACGTTATTCTGCGGAGCGGTCAACACTTACTTAACCTCATCAATGATATTTTAGATTTATCTAAGATTGAGTCAGGTAAGTTTGAACTTAATCCTCACGAACTCAATTTACCCAACTTTCTACATGATATTATTAGTATTTTTAAACTACGTGCTGAACAAAAAGGTTTAGCTTTCACATATAGAAAAATCCCACCTCCTTCAACACTCATTAATGAAAAAAATCAGGGGTTTCCTAATATTATTGTTGCTGATGAAAAACGTTTACGACAAATACTTTTAAATTTACTCAGTAACGCAGTGAAATATACTGAACGTGGTAATGTTAGTTTGAATGTGATTTTTCATAATGAAACCATGCGTTTTGAAGTAGAAGATACTGGTATGGGCATTTCAGAAGATATGCTTTGCAAAATTTTTATTCCTTTTCAACAAATTAATCAACATGTTTTACAACACAACGTAGAAGGAACAGGCTTAGGTCTTTCTATTACACAAAAATTAGTCGAGTTAATGGGTAGCACTTTATATGTACAAAGTATTGTTGGTAAAGGTAGTATTTTCTGGTTTGAGTTAAAACTAACGGTTGTGCAATACACAGAAAAATTGCAAAACAATTCCCAAACAACAGAGAAAAGAAGACCCGCTAGTTTTAAGGGGAAAAAATATAAATTTTTGGTTGTTGATGATATAGATATTAATCGTTATGTTTTATTGCATTTATTGAGTAATTTAGATGTAGAAATTGAAGAAGCTGAAAATGGACAAATTGCGGTAGATAAAAATAATATTTTTCAAGCGGATGTTATCATCATGGATTTAAAAATGCCTGTTATGGATGGACTAACAGCAACTTACCTTATTCGTCAACAAAAAACGCTTAAACAACCCTTTATTATCGCACTGTCCGCAAGCGCGTTTAAGGAAGATGAACAACAAAGTTTAACCGTTGGGTGTAATGCTTTTTTAGCAAAACCCGTCGATGCGGAGAAGTTTTTTTCTATTTTAGAAAAAAATAGCTTTATTGAATGGAAAAATGAAGATGATAGTCGTTACTTAACAAATAGTAATACATTTATTCAATTTTTGGCAAAATTACCTAAAAGTAAATTATGCTTATTTTATAAATTGGCAAAAGCAGGTAATGTTAATGGAATTATTCTATTAGCTAATACGACAAAACAAGAAAATGTAGAATATACTGCTTTTATGGAAGAACTTATTGGACTGGCAAAAAATTTCAAGTTAAAACAACTTAAAAATATTTTTAAAGATATTTTGGGAGAATAGTGCATGGTAGCAGACAATGGCGTAAGAGCAACGTTACTCATCGTTGATGATACCTCAGAAAATATTCATGTTTTGTTTGACTTTCTACAAGCAACAAACAAGTTTGATATTCTTGTTGCGGAAGATGGCGAGAGTGCGTTAGAAAGTGTGCAAGAAACCAAACCCGATTTAATTTTGCTCGACGTTATGATGCCAAAAATGGATGGTTTTGAAACTTGTCGCCGTCTAAAAAATAACCCTGAAACAGTAGATATTCCCATTATTTTTATTACCGCACTATCTGACCTTCCTGATAAGGTACATGGGTTTTTTCTGGGTGCTGTAGATTATATTACTAAGCCTTTTCAACAAGAAGAGGTTTTAGCACGCATTAATACGCATATAACAATTCAGCAATTAAGAGCAAAATTAGCTATACAAAATGAGCATTTAATGTATCTTAATCAAGAGAAAAATGAATTATTGGGTATTGCAGCGCATGACTTAAAAAATCCATTATTTGCTATTCAAACACTCACGGATAAATTAAGAACAGATTTTCATAAACTATCTGTTGATAAAACGATGTATTATCTTGATACAATTAATATTGGCACAAAACAGATGTTTGATATAATAAGCAATTTGTTGGATGTTAATGCGATTGAATCGGGACAGCATTTAATTTGTATGCAAGAAGTGGATGTATTACCAATAGTCATAAAAATAATTGATAATTATAAAGAACGTGCAGACAATAAAAGACTAACCATTGATTTTAATGTACAAGAAACCAGTTATTGGGCTATGGTGGATAAAAACGCATTAAATCAAGTTTTAGATAATTTGTTATCTAACGCAGTAAAATATTCGCCATTGGGTAAATTAATTCGTATTCACCTATTCCAACGTAATAAACAAATTTGTTGTGAAATCCAAGACCAAGGGCAAGGAATTGATGAAGAAGACCAACAAATTTTGTTTCGCAAGTTTAGCCGCCTCAAACCCCGTCCTACCGCTCAGGAAACCTCGAATGGCCTAGGTTTATTCATTGTTAAAAAATTAATGGAACTGATGAATGGTGATGTTTGGTGTCAAAGTACGGTAGGAATAGGCTCTATATTCGGAATTGCTTTTCAGGCTTGTCATGCCAAAAATGAACAGACTGCTGTGCGAAAGGTTGACCAACCACTTTGTAATGAGGCGCGCTGGTAGTCGGAAAAACCAGATTACCTGAATAAGGGATAACAACTGTTTATAACTGCATTTTTGTGAATTAATCGCCCGAAACGTTTTTTTACCCATTTTATATAACAGTGTAATACACTATGGTCTGCATCAATTTCATTAGGAGGGTACTATCACATGACGACTCAACAACTTTATCAAACACCAAAAGAATTACTGGAAAAGTTTAACAAGTTGACCAACGAATGGATGGAAGGGTTTGGCACAAACCAATCCCAAGAAATGTTGAAGCAATTTACGAATGCGTGGAATGCCATTGCGTCACAATCGGCTCAAGACCCGCAAAAGTGGATGGATATTATTACACAATATCAACAAGCTCAGATGCAACTGTGGATGAACGTGATGGGCGCACCCATGGGGGGAGAACGCAAGGCAGTCGCAACACCTGACCCAACAGATCGCCGTTTTTCTGCAAAAGAATGGGAAGAAAACCCCGTTTTTGATTATTTAAAACAGTCTTATTTGTTAGCCTCGAATTTGCTGATGCAATCTGCGGAACGGGCGCAGTTAGATGATGATAATAAGCGTAAGCTACAGTTTTATACTAAGTATTTTATTGATGCGATGTCGCCTACAAATTTTGCAACGACCAACCCCGAAGTTATTAAACAAGTCGTTGAAACCAAGGGACAAAGCTTGTTAGATGGATTGAAGAATTTACTGGGTGATTTAGAAAAAGGTCGTATCAGTATGACCGACGAATCTGCCTTTAAGTTAGGGAAAAACATTGCTGTTACACAAGGTGCTGTCGTGTATGAAAGCGACATCATGCAAGTGGTGCAATATAAGCCTACCACTGAAACAGTGTTAGATAAGCCGATTGTTATTGTTCCTCCTTGTATTAACAAATTTTACATTTTAGATTTACAACCCGATAATTCTTTTATTAAATATGCTGTTGACCAAGGCAATAATGTATTTGTCATTTCATGGATGAACCCTGATGAAAAGCTCAGTCAATTGGCTTGGGACGATTATGTTGACAAAGGGGTTTTAAAAGCCTTTGATGTTGCAAAAGAAGTAACAGGTGCAAAGAAAATCAATGCTGTTTCTTGGTGTGTTGGCGGCACTATTTTAGCGACTGCATTAGCGGTGTTACATGCCCGTAAAAAACAAGCTATTGTCAATTCAGCAACCTTCTTCACCACCATGTTAGATTTTTCTGACCCCGGTGAGTTAGGTGTATTCATTGATGAAATGCAATTTATGCAACGGGAATCGCAGCTAAAACATAAGGGGTATTTGTCTGGTAAAGATTTAGCTACCGCGTTCTCTATGTTACGGGCAAATGATTTGATTTGGTCGTATGTTGTGAATAACTATTTGAAAGGGCAAACACCCGCCCCCTTTGATATTCTTTATTGGAATAGCGACCCAACCAATCTGCCTGCAAAAATGTACACTTATTATTTACGGAACATGTATTTAGATAATAAGTTGATAGAGCCAGATGCGTTGACACTATGTAACGCACCAATCAACCTGCGTAACATTAAAACACCAAGCTATTTCTTATCCACGATAGATGACCATATCGCGCCGTGGAAAACCACATTTACCGCAACGGAATTGTTTTCAGGTCCGTTAGAGTTTGTTTTAGGGGCAAGTGGACACATTGCAGGCGTGATTAATCCCGCCAGTAAAAATAAACGTAATTACTGGATGGGTGGCGAAAAGGGTAAAGGAGCTGCTCATTGGTTGGACACAGCTCAATCACAAAAAGGCAGTTGGTGGAATCATTGGAGCCAATGGTTAAAAGCACAAGGGGGAGAGCAAGTTCCAGCCCCTAAAGAGTTAGGCAGTAAGGATTATGCTGTTATCGAACCCGCTCCCGGTCGGTATGTAGCAAAACGGGTAGATTAAGTTTTGTCTGACTTTTAGATAAATTAAGACCTTCTCTGTGTCTAACATAGAGAGGGTCTTAGATTGTTATGATGTCTCTTATACGTTGCGATAGAATTTTAAACAAATATGAATGTTTTTCCCCTACTGACTATTGAACGCCTCAGCCTTACTTTTACGCATCAACAAACCACTGTTGTGCAAAATGTGAGCTTTGATATTCATACAGGTGAAAAAATGGCGTTAGTGGGTGAATCAGGTTCGGGGAAATCTGTGACAGCAATGTCAATTCTCCGCTTGCTAGATAAAGAGCAGGTGCGTTATCCAACAGGAAAAATTAACTTTCAAGGCAAGGATTTATTAAAATTCAGTGATGCTCAGATGCGACAAATTCGTGGCAAGGAAATTGCTATGATTTTTCAAGAGCCTATGACAGCTTTAAATCCTGTTTATCCCATAGGACAACAATTAGTTGAACCGTTATTAATTCATCAACGCATTAAAAAAGCAGATGCTAAACGGCGGATGCTAGAGTTATTAGAATTAACAGGGATTACTGAGCCACACCGTTGTTTTAATGCTTATCCACATCAGCTATCAGGTGGACAACGGCAACGAGTTATGATTGCAATGGCGTTATCCTGTCAACCGAAATTATTAATTGCCGATGAGCCAACAACTGCGTTAGATGTCACTATTCAGTTACAAATTATCGAATTACTGAATAATATGCAAAAAACGTTTGGAATGGCAGTTTTATTAATTACGCATGATTTAAATATGGTCAAACGTTTTGCCGATCGTATTTGTGTAATGCAAACAGGTAAACTGGTTGAACAGGCAAGTACAGCAGACTTGTTTGAACGTCCACAACATGAATATACGCAACATTTATTAAATAGCCAGCCTGAAAATTTACAAGCACCTTATGATTATATTAATCGTTCAGAACCTCTTTTAGATTGTGAAGCCATTAGTTGTCATTTTTTCTTAAATAAAACAGGATTTTTTAGCCCTAGGCAAAAATTTATTGCTGTAGATAATGTTGATTTACATTTATATCCGGGAGAAACCTTAGGGATTGTGGGTGAGTCAGGTTCGGGTAAAACCACTTTAGGGCTTTGTATGCTACGCTTGCAAACAGCAGAGGGACAAATTAAGTTTAATAAACAACGCTTAGATACCTTATCACAGCAGAAATTACGCCCTTTACGACAACATTTTCAAGTAGTGTTTCAAGACCCTTATTCCTCTTTATCACCTCGCATGACTGTTGAACAGATTATTGGTGAAGGTTTAGAAATTCACAGTCCACAGTTAGACCGACAACAACGACGTGAAAAAGTTATTGCTGTTTTAGAGGAAGTTGGTTTAAGTAAGGAAATGCTATGGCGTTACCCGCATGAATTTTCGGGTGGACAACGCCAACGTATTGCAATTGCAAGGGTTATTATTTTAGAACCACGTTTAGTGTTGTTAGACGAACCCACGAGCGCGTTAGATGTCTCTGTGCAAAAACAAGTTTTAACGTTGCTAAGTGATTTACAAAAAAAACATAATATTAGTTATCTTTTCATCAGCCATGATTTAAAAGTTATTCGCGCAATGGCACACCGTGTTATTGTGATGAAACAAGGACGATTTGTAGAACAAGGGAAAACCGAAACCTTGTTTAATAATCCACAACATCCTTACACCCAACTTTTATTACAGGCGAGTTTATAACGCTTTCGCATTAGAAATTAACAATGTCGTACATATTAGATGCCTTAAAAAAAGCAGAACGAGAACGCGGTTTGGGTAAAATTCCAAGCCTAGACAGTACCTATCCGCCTTTATTTACGCCACCAGCCGAATATTCGCGTTGGTTATTATTTGCAGGGATAGGGGTTATAGGATTGATAAGCGCGAGTTTGGTCTGGCATGGGATGAAAACATCACCTGTTATAGACGCACAAACGACCGTTAATATGCCTGTTGTTCGCTTGCCAACGGATACGCCAAGCCCATTAGCACAGCAAGCGCAGGTTTCATTACTCACAAAAACGATACCCACTGCACAGCCATCACCGCCAGTTGTGTATAATCCGTTACCATCTGTCGCGCCTAAACCAGAGACTGCAACATTACCCGCATTATCTGAAATACCTGCTTATCTACAACAAAAACTGCCTGCATTAACCATTAATGCGCATGTTTACGCGACGGAGGCACAACAACGATTTGTGTTGATTAATGGACGACGCTATCGTGAGGGTATGTCGATTCAGGAAGGAATGACTGTGGAATCTATTCGTTCAAATGATGTAGTGATTAATTATCAACAAAAGCGGTTTCGTTTATCAGTTCGTTAAAACAACCGTTGGGAGTTCTAACTGACCGTGCCTAACGTTTCATTGGGTATAAATTATCTGTAAATTACAAGAAAAATTAAGGGTTTTAATACGGAATAACTCACCATGCACTCATTATTAGAACGCCAATTGCGTAGAGCGGGGTTTACCCCAGATGATTTACCCACAGACCCCACCGTATGGCGCGAGTTTCTCAGTCGGATTGAACGTTCCTATGCAAATGCCGACCATGAACGTGAATTACTGAAACGTCATCCGACAGAATCGACTGAAAACGTTGTTGCAAATACTATTGCGAACCCAATGAACATTGAACAAATGCCTTTGTTACATAACATGGCGTTTTCACTTAGCAGTGGGTTATGTATTTTTGACATACAAGGACAGCCATTATTTATCAATCCAGCAGCACAACACTATTTTGAAATTCAAGATACATCAACGCCTACAGCGAAAATTTTGGAATACTTTGAACTTCATGATATTTCAATCAATAAGCCTTTTGTTGTAGATGACCTGTTAAAACGCTTGGCAAAAGGGCACGCATTTTATGACCATAATGCCTGTTTACAACAAACCCATCGTAAACTACCTGTTTCTTGTGTATTTGACCCAATTATTGTTGACCAAGAGATTAAACAATTTACCCTATTATTTGAAGATATTAGTGATTTAAAAAATATAGAAACTGAACTTATCACCGCTAAAGAATCCGCCGAAAAAGCCAGTCAGGCTAAATCTCAATTTTTATCCAGTATGAGCCATGAATTGCGCACCCCCATGAATGCAATCCTAGGCTATGGTGAACTGCTCAAAGACGACCTAAATACACCATTAAACGAATTAGATGACGACTATATTGTTGATATGCGCCAATATGTGAGCAATATATTACAAGCAGGTTGGCACTTATTAGAGCTAATTAACAAAGTATTAGATTTAACGCGCATTGAAGCAGGTAAATTAGAAATATCTATTCAAGAGGTTGAATTAATTGACCTAATTAAAGAGTGTGTCGACCTCATACTACCACTTGCTGAAAAACGTAGTATCAAAATTACTAATGAAACCATTTCATTACCGCCACATTTCGCGCTTGTTGACAGAGGACGTTTAAAACAAGTATTGATTAATTTATTATCTAATGCTGTTAAATATAATAAAGAACAAGGAATTATTACCATTCAATTAATACAACCTAAGGTTGAATGTGTTCAACTCACCATCATCGATACAGGTATTGGTCTAACCGCAGAACAAAAAGACAAGATATTTGAACCTTTTACCCGAGTGAGTGGCTTGAATTTGATTGAAGGCACGGGGATTGGTTTAACGATTACCAAACGTCTATTAGAAATGATGGACGCACGCATCAATGTAGAAAGTGAATCAGGCGTGGGCAGTCGTTTCCAAGTAGAACTCCCAACAGGACAAATCGATAATATGGGTTTAGACGCGGCCCAAACCCACCGTAAACACCTATTACTCTATGTAGAAGACAGCCGAACAAATGTAAGCCTTGTCGCTCAAATCCTCAAAGCCCGTCCCGATATCGCCCTAATGTCTGCACAGACAGGAGAAATGGGTTTAGAACTTGCACACTTGCACCACCCAGATATTATCCTGCTAGATATTAACCTCCCCGGTATGGATGGTTTTGAAGTGCTAGAAAACTTACGTCAAACGACGGATACACAATATATTCCCGTGCTGGCATTGAGTGCGAATGATACCGCGCACAATTTAGAACGTAGTCGTCAAGTTGGTTTTTTGAGCTATATCATCAAACCATTAGACATAAAAAAATTCCTAACGGCGATAGACCAAGCACTAGAAACATCCAAAGAAACCAAAAAAATTACATTATAAAAATCTGTGTTCAGCGATAAACCTGATAAGAGAAAATGCTTGCGTCACTATCAGCGAAAATATATAATTCGCATTCTGCTTTGTTTGGGGTTGTAGCTCAGCTGGGAGAGCGTCGCGTTCGCAATGCGAAGGTCGGGAGTTCGATCCTCCTCAACTCCACCATATCTTGATTTATTCTAAAAATACCAATCTGCAAGCCAAATCTATTTCCACCGACTTTTTTTAATGCCTTGGTAGCTCAGTGGATAGAGCACTCCCCTCCTAAGGGAGTGGTCGCGGGTTCGATTCCCGCTCAGGGCGCATAACGCCACGCTGTCTTATAATCACTAAATAAACCGCGCATTACGATAAAGTTTCTTCTTTCCTATTTTTGTCGGTGATTTCTTCCAAAATACATCACAGCTTAATGGTTATAATGAATACTTCAATCTTTATACTCAGTTTCTACCTCCTCAATCTTACCTTACCCGCTACTTTACAAACAGGGTGGGATACGCTCACTAACAAGCATACCGATACAACCCGCTGGCAAGGTTATGTAGAAGGTGAGTTTATTTGGTTATCGCCTGTCATCGCGGGACAACTCGCACAGGTCAACGTAGAAAAAGGTGTACAAGTCAATGCAGGAGATATTCTTTTTAGTTTAGTTGCAGAACCCGACAATTTAGCACTTCAAGAAGCCGAACAAAAACAACAAACCGCGCAAGCCCGTTTAGCGGATGCACAAAAAGGCTCACGTCCAGCAGAATTAGCTGAAATACAAGCCCGCATCGCCCAAACCAAAGCGGATGTAAATCTTGCGCAAATTGAATTAAAACGTACCGAAAAACTGTTTCAAAAACAAGCTATTCAACAAGAAAGTATAGATGTTAGCCGTGCCACAGTACAACGACAAAACGCCCGTTTAAGCGAATTACAAACGCAACTAGAGATTGCACAACTGGGTGGTCGGACAGATGCACTACAAGCACTACAGACGGAAGTCGTTGCAGCCCAAGCTATTGTTGCCCAAGCCCGTTGGCGCGTTGAACAAAAACGCATAACCGCCCCAACAGCAGGACAAATTACTGATGTCTTTCATTATGCAGGTGAATGGGTTGCATCGGGTAATCCCGTTCTTGCACTACTGCCGCCAACACATATAAAACTTCGTTTTTTCATACCCGAAACCGATTTAGGACAAATGCAACTCGGTAAAATAGTTAATTTTCACTGTGACAGTTGCACAAAAAACCTCACTGCCACCATTAGCTATATTGCAACACAAGCAGAATACACCCCGCCCATCATTTATAGCCAAGAAACCCGTGTAAAATTAGTTTACATGCTAGAAGCCCGTCCCTCGGCAGAAATTGCGCCATCCCTACACACAGGACAACCCGTAACAGTATGGTTATCTGAATCGGATAAACCCCATTAATTAAACGTACTGCAAAGAGGTTTTATTCACATGTCAGCACTTATTAATTTACGGGCAACAGAAACAGCGGATTTTGTTATTAAGGTAGAACAATTAAGTAAAACATTTGGTACGCGCTGTGTGGTTAATAACTTAGCTTTGCGTATTAAACGCGGCGAAATTTATGGTTTTTTAGGCCCAAATGGCAGTGGTAAGACCACGACAATGCGGATGCTATGCGGTTTATTAACCCCAGACACGGGAAAAGGTATTTGTTTAAATTATGATATTTTGCGTGACTCCAATAAAATTAAACAAAAAGTGGGGTATATGACGCAAAAATTCAGTTTATATGAAGACTTAACGATTAGAGAAAATTTAGATTTTGTTGCACGACTATATCACCTTCCACATCGCCAAGAACGTGTGTGGGCAAGTTTAGAACAATTAGGATTAAGTACCCGAGCAAATCAATTAGCGGGTGTATTATCAGGTGGTTGGAAACAACGCCTTGCACTCGCTGCCTGTTTATTGCACGAACCCCAATTACTGCTCTTAGATGAACCTACCGCAGGCGTTGACCCCGCTGCCCGTCGTGATTTTTGGGAACAAATTCACCACCTATCTGCAACAGGGATGACTACCCTAGTTAGCACACACTACATGGATGAAGCAGAACGTTGTCATCGTTTAGCCTATATTGCTTATGGTAACTTATTGGCAGATGGCACGGTTCAAGAAGTGTTAGACGGGTCAGGACTCACGACATGGGTAGTCTGTGGAATAGATTTATGGCAACTACAATCACAGTTAAAACAACTACCTGCGGTTGAACAAGCGGTCGCTTTTGGTAATCAACTACATGTGAGCGGACGCGATATCGATGCACTAAATACCAGTTTACAAAGCTATCAACAAGATACACGCTATCAATGGACATTAGCACATCCCAGTTTAGAGGATGTATTCATCAGTTTGATGCAAACCGCACAGGATACCAGTTTATGAATACACGCTTTACCCTGCATCGCTGGTGGGCCATTGTAGTCAAAGAATTTATTCAAATGCGTAGAGACCGTCTCACTTTTGGAATGATTATAGGTATTCCACTGTTACAACTTACTTTATTCGGTTTTGCCATTAATTCTGACCCCAAAAGTTTACCAACAGCCATATTACAAGCTGACCACAGCCCACATGCACGTACTTTATTAAATGCCATTCGCTATAGTGGATATTTTCAAGTGGTTAGCACACCAGAGACCGAGGCTGAGTTAGCAACATTATTACGTCAGGGTGAGATTCAATTTGCACTGATTATTCCGCCTAATTTTTCCCGTGATTTAGTCCGTGGTGAACGCCCTGTTGTCTTACTACAAGCAGATGCAACAGACCCCGCTGCTACCAGCAACGCACTAGCCGCCTTAACTGCGATTGTGCAAACAAGTTTAGACCGTGATTTTCAAGGTGCATTAGGCTTTTTACACAGCCAATCACCCGCAGTAGAGCTACGCACACACCGTTTATATAACCCAGAAGGTATCACACAATACAATATTGTCCCCGGATTAATGGGGGTAGTACTGACCATGACAATGGTGATGATTACCGCGTTAGCGATTACCCGAGAACGAGAACGTGGCACGATGGAAAACCTATTGGCAATGCCCGTGCGTCCATTAGAAGTGATGATGGGAAAAATCGTGCCGTATATTATGATTGGTTATATTCAAGTCGCTCTAATTCTGCTTGCAGCACGGCTACTGTTTAATGTACCAATGTTAGGCAGTATATGGTTGTTGCTGATAGTCAGCATGATTTTTATTGCAGCCAACTTAGCCGTAGGCATTACCTACTCAACAATTGCGCGAAATCAATTACAAGCCATGCAAATGGCATTTTTCTTTTTTCTGCCATCGCTTTTATTATCAGGGTTTATGTTTCCGTTTCGTGGAATGCCAAATTGGGCGCAAATCATTGGAGAATGTTTGCCATTAACACATTTTTTGCGTTTGGTGCGTGGGATTTTATTAAAAGGCAATGGCATTGCAGACAGCATTCCGCATTTAATTCCCATCGTTATTTTTACCTTAGTGGTGATTATGATAGGCACGTTAAAATATCGGGAAACATTGGATTAAATAGCGTCATTTTACGGAAAAAACGCCCCGTTATTCAAACCATGATTTGTATCAATATCATATTGTTTCTCATCTACAATATATTCATCCACAATTTTGTGGGCTAACGCATTCGCTGCTTTTTCCAATATCGTACAATTTTTATAACTATTCATATTCAAGAGTGCCGCTTCAATTTCTTTTGCGGCATTCACGCCGAAATCTCGATGCCCATTTTCATGGTCAATTAACGCATGGTAATAACGATTCCATCGGTTTTTAGCATCTTGATTAGCAATCGTATGTTCTGCCAATTTAGGCAATGTAAATTTAACTGAAACGGTACTTTTAACCTTCGTTATTGTGCAAGTATTCGGTTGTTTATCCCAGAAAAAACGCCACTTTACATGCCATGCGGTATAGGCATCATAACGCCCCTCTCGTTTAGCATTCATATCCGCTCGGATTGCGCGAGCATCTTTACCATCTACAACATAGTATTCTGTTTCAGTATCAACCACAGGCGTTGCTTGCACACTACTCGCAGTTAGTAATAGTAAAACAATAAAGATTTTCATGATATTTCAACCATTTTACACAGGCAGAAACAAAGCATTATTTAAGTAAATCACTGATAAAAACAGCGCGGATACCACCGCCTAACGCGATGTTATCCGTTTTTAAAAAGTTATCTCAATTCTGATAATTCTGATTCAAGCAAGATTTTTAAGTTTCTACGCTGCCATCGTTGCCGTTGGGTCATAGGGTAATTCTAATAAATCTAACACTGTGCCATTTGTTTGCTGTAAATACACAGGGTTACTATCTGCTTGTTCAATATTTAATACCGCAAGCCCAACATAGCCACCTTCGGGATGAGCTTGAATATTCACTAATTTACCAATACTCTGAGTATCTGCTGTGCCATATAAATTATCGCCCGCTTGAGGTGTGGTTGAGGAATTGGCAATTTTAACCAAGTAAAGACGTTGTTTAAGTGTCGCAAGATATTGCATACGGGCAACAATTTCTTGTCCTGCATAACAACCTTTTTTAAAGTTTATCCCACCAATTGCCTGATAATTCAACATCTGTGGAATAAACTCGTCACTTAAAACAGTCGCAATTTGTGGGATACCTGCAAGAATGTCAAGCAACTGCCATGCGTGTGTACCAACAGGTTTCGCGTGTTTTTGTAGTGCTTGCCATGTTTGGCTTTGTGTTGTTAAGTCACTGATAACAATATAGCGTGGGATTTGTCCCGCGATGCGGACAATCGTTGTTTGCTCTTGGGTGATACTGGCATTTGTTTCTTCAGGAACAGAGAAACCGAGCGCGTTTGCGAGCAGTTGCTGGCTGTTTTTACCAACAACGCCAATAGGTGGGAGTTGGTCAGATACATCCGTAAATTGGACATCCGAACGTAACACAAACATTTTCAAGCGTTTTTGAACTGCGTCTAAGACTTCATGAGGTAATAGAATTAAATAAGTATTATCACGTTTAATTAATTGAAAAGTATAGAGTACACGCCCTTTAGCATTACACCATGCACTCCGTTGGCTACGTTGTCCATTAACTTGGCGCACATCGTTGGTGAATTGTCCTTGTAAAAATTTTTCCGCATCGTTGCCTGTTACTTGGAGTAACCCTAATGTGGATAAATCTAAAATACAATCTGATTGTAAAACAGCTTGTTGTTCCACAGCAGCTTGTCCAAAGTCTAGAACCGTGCGGGCTTCAATATGCGCGCCTGCTTGTTGTAAAAATTGTGTCCATTGTTCCATGATAGCGTAATATCTGTTGTCGTGAGGGTAGAAAAGAGGTATTAGGATTTCCTAACGATATGTTCTAGTTAAGGGTTAAAAGTCTTCCCATTCTCCACCTGTGGTATCAGGTGTTTTTTTGTATTTTTCGGTTTTATTCTGAACCTTTTCTAAAAAATGGCTGGCTTTATCAACGGCTTTTGGTTTCGTGGGTTCAGTTTTCTGTGTGCTATTGCGTTGTATTGTACGGTTTGTTTGAAAAAAGGCGACTTGTTGCCGTAATCGTTGGGCTTGTTCGGTCATGGATTCACTAGCAGAGGCAGATTCTTCAACAAGTGCAGCGTTTTGTTGGGTCATCTCGTCCATTTGGCTAATAGCTTTATTAACTTGATGAATACCTGATGATTGTTCCTGACTAGCGGCCGCAATTTCGGCAATAATATCACTGACTTTTTTGACTGCAGTGACGATTTCTTGCAAGGTATTACCCGATTCATTGACTAATTGTGTACCTTCTTTGACTTTTTCTACACTGTCGCGTATGAGGTTTTTGATTTCTTTAGCTGCATTCGCGCTACGCTGGGCTAAGTTGCGTACTTCAGTTGCGACGACTGCGAAACCACGTCCTTGTTCGCCCGCGCGAGCAGCTTCAACAGCAGCATTAAGGGCAAGAAGGTTGGTTTGAAAGGCTATTTCATCAATAACGCTGATAATATCAGCTACACGTCGACTACTTTCGCTGATAGCACTCATGGCTTGAACGGCTGACCCTACAACACCACGTCCTTGAGCAGCGCGTTCACGGGCAGTGCTGGCAAGTTGGGTGGCTTGGCGGGCATTGTCCGCATTTTGTTGCACCGTGCTGGTCATTTCTTCCATGCTAGCAGCGGTTTCTTCTAGCGAGGCGGCTTGTTCTTCAGTCCGTTGGCTTAAACTAATATTACCTGTAGATATTTCTTCAGAGGCGGTACTGACTGTATCTGCACTTTCTTTAATAAAAGTAATAATTTCAGTTAGTTTATCAACAGTGCTGTTTGCATCGTTTTTGAGTTGTTCTAGTGAGCCAAGATAGTTACGGTCAATTTTTTGGGTTAAATCGCCTTTTGCTAATGCCGCAAACATACGCATGGTATCTTCAACCGCAAGTTGGTTGTAGTTCATGATTTGGTTAACGCCTTCACTAAAAGACTTAAAAAACCCTGTTTTTCCTGCTAGTCCAACCCGTTTTTCAAAATCGCCTTGAGAGGCTGCATGAATAACGTTGTTTATTTCTTGTTCTGTTGCCACTTCTACTGTGCGGTCTTGGAGTTCTTTAACATAGCCAACACGTTCACCTTGTGGGCTTATTACGGGCGTGACAATGTATTCAATCACAAGGCTGGTTAAATCCAGTCGGGAATGTTCACTTCTTTGAAGATTTTGGAGGATGCGGCGGTGAGCTTGTGAATCTTTATGCAGGCTGTCAATAGTTTGTCCGCAAAGATTTGTGGTGTTGAGTTGTGGTAATTCTTGACGGAATTTATCTTGTTCACGTTGAAATAGGGTTTGTACTGCTTTGTTAGCATAAATAATTTTAAAGTGGCTGTCGGCAATGATAACGTTGGTCGTAACGCTATCTAGGGCTTGATTAATCCGTAGTGCTTCGTCAGCAATACGTTTATCTTCTTCTATACGCTCACGTAATTGTTGTTGCATGAGTTGCATAGAACCAAATAATCCTTCGCGTCTTTTACCCGAGTTGAAGGCTAAATCACCATTCGCAATACGTTCAGCCATGCTTGCTACTTCGGCAGGTTCACCCCCTAATTGTCGAGTAATACTACGCGTAATACCAAAACCAAAACCTAAGCTAATAATAATTGCGCCAAGCAAGGTGCTACCCGTACTAATAACTGTTTGCTGTACCGTTGCTTGTGCTGTTTGTTTGGCCGATTCAAAATCAGCCGTAATATCATTAATAATATTTTCAACGTTATCACGGACATCTGCGCCATAAATACGTAATTGTTTAGTCGCATCTACTTCATAGGCATAACCTGCTTTAATTTGATTAAAGCTTTCCATATATTTTTGAATGGCTTTTTCTATCTCTGCAATAATGGGACTATTGCCAGTCTGCTTTAAGGTAGCAATTTCCGTTTGTACCGCTTGATGGCTTTCCTCAAATTTGTCTATCCATGCATTATCGCCTTTTTCCAGAAATTTAGACGCATTCAACCGCACTGAAAGCCATGATTGTTGAATTGCACTTGTTTGATAAATCTGATTAATATCCTGTGCTTTAAAATTTTCTGTAACTAGTTGATGTAACTCATTTTCTATAAAAACACCTTGTGCTAGAATAACCTGCTCTATGTTCTGTTGGCGTTGTTTATAAACATCAACTAATTGCATAAGTAAGGCTTGATACTGTTCTACACTTTTTTGTACTTGTTCTATACGTGGGCGTGTTTTCAATAAGTTTTTTTCATTAGCGGTTTTAATCAGTTGGTAGAACTTTTCTATTTCTGCCGTATATAGCTTTAAATCTGCATCGTTTTTGGAATTGACATAACGACTAGTGTAAAGTCGGACAACTAAAATCTGATTCATCAGCTCGTTGGTAAAATGTAATTCTTGTGCCAAGTTATCTGTTAACGTCACCACAGTGCCATTAACTTTATTCAGTTGTACAAGTGTGATTGAACCAATCATAAGCATCAGCACTAGCGCAACAAAGTATCCTACTAAAATCTTTGTACCTACTTTTAATCGATTAAAAAAGTGCAACATGACCTTATCCTTTTTGACATTTATCTACTATTTACCGTGAAAAAGATGAAAAAGTTACATAATACCGTGTAACATTTTTAATAAGGTTTCAGGGAAACCCTCATTTTGCATATCTTGCAGTGTTATTTCAATTGGATAGGCTAAATTGTGATAATGAATTTTATGCGTTTCTTGATCATAAATCGCAAATTGCGCACCCACTTGTCCATTACGCGGTTGTCCAATAGAGCCGGGACAAACTAAAGCGTAATCAAAAGGTGTTAAATCAATCTGTTGCCCTTTATATAAACTATCCACAAAACCCGCTTTACGTGCATAAGTAACGGGTTGATGCGTATGACCATGAAAACACAATGGGATACTTTTTCTTTCTAAGGTATCCAAATTATCCTCATAAGTCATTTCATAAACATAAGCATTAAAAAAGGTTGGATCAAGCGGTGCGCCATGTAAAGCAAGCCATTTTTCATCATGTAAAATTGGCGGTAAGTCAGCCAGCCAAGCCCTTTGTTCTGCTGTTATACGATGTGTTGCCCATTCTAAAGCCCAACTTGCGCTATTAGAAAATCCTTTTTTAAAGTTGCCTGTTGCTAATCCATGATCATGATTACCCTTCACAATATGAAAACCAGCCTCACGAATACAATCAATACACTCACTTGGATGCGGTCCGTATCCTACAATATCACCTAATACTACACCTTGTTTAATGCTACGGTTTTTCAAATAAGCAAGCACTGTTTGCAATGCAGGGAAATTTGCATGAATATCCGCTAATAAAGCAAAATAACGTGTTTTAGTCAGATGCACATGTGTTGCATCATGTCGCTCGTCTAATGCCCGAATAAAGCTTTCTAATGCGATACGCTGTGTTTCAGCAGGAATAAAAACATCTTCCAACTGTTCAGCCAGCACAGTCAAATACTGTTTATCCTTAAAATGTTCTAAAATGAGTGCGCGGACAGAATGGGCGAACACAACAGCAGTATCACTGTTTAACCACTGTAACTTACGAAAATAAACCCCCATCACCTGAGCGCAAGCAATAAAACGATCCCATGTATAAAAATCATCATCTAAATAATACAATTGACCATCAGTCGTTACACCAAAATTAGATAAGCCCTCATCTAATCTAATGCCAGTATTTTTTGCCAAACGTAAATAATGCTCGAATAACATCGCTAAATACTGTAAACGTAACTTAATATCGACGGATTCTTGAGTAAACAAATCATGAATGGGATGCAAGCGTGGACAAATATTACCAATTAGAGCAATAGATTGTTCAGATTCTTCAGCAACAAACCATGTTTTATGCGGATGATGTACCTGATAAGTTTGCTCTTTAACCAATGCTTGTGTTGCCCACTTTAACGCGGCACGTCCATCTAAACGGATTTCCCCGCGAATTTTAAGCGCGTTTTGTGTATCAACATATAATTTAGTACTAGGCTTACCTGTAAATAAATTTCCGTGTAACAACGCTTGCTGTTGAGTACTTAATAAATTGATAATAGTTTGTTCGTTATAAACAACATTTTCTCCAACTGCACCAACAATGGTGACTTTATAAGTCATGATAACCTCTTAAATCTTTCCAAAATTACGACAAAACCAAGAAGAATTTATGTGATTTTGTGCTAAGTTGCGCTTGTTTTTTCATCTAAATTCTTTGTAACATGATGATAGATTCCAGCACAGTCTAAGGACTATAAAGAGCATGGCAATTATTGATAAAGAACACGATGTTATCGTTTTTCGCATGGTATATGACGGGCTACCATTATCTGGGAAAACCACCAGTCTATATTCACTTGCGAATGTGCTGGGAAGAACCAACACGATTTATACACCGCAAGCAGATGCAGGACAAACTCATTATTTTGAATGGATTGACTACATAGGTGGTTTTTTCAGAGGGCATGGTATTGCTTGTCAAATTATCACCGTCCCAAGTGATCCTGCATTACAAGCACATCGCCAATTTTTACTCAATATGGCGGATGTTGTTATTTTTATCATTGACATCAGCGATGTTGACACGCTTGAAGAATCCCTTCACCGTTTTCGAGCATTACACGCCTCACTGCCCCATGATGGGGAAGATGCGGTAAAATTTATTATTCAAGCGAATAAACATCTTGATAAAGAAGCATTTTCGCTAGAAGACATACAAACACTATTCAGCGACTATTCTGATATTAAACTGGTTGAAACCATTGCAAAAAGTGGTAAGGGCATTCGTGATACTTTTGTACTGGCTGTGCGCTACGCGGTAGAACGTGCGGAAGCCCTGATGATGAAAGGTAAACTCCGTGTAGATCGTCCAGATGTTAGCACAGGACAAGAGTTATTTGCATTATTGCAAAGTCATGTTCCTAACATGATTACAGCCACTCCTTCAGCAAATGTCATTCCAGAAACCATAGAATTAACAAGTGATTTAGAACAAACTGATTTACCAGTAGAAGATTCTAATATTGTTGAATCTTTAGCAGAAACAGACGAATTAAATCTTGAAGCTTTATCGCCTGAAGAATTAGCTTTACTCGCAGAAGATTCTGATGTTGTTGAATCACCAGCAGAAATAGCTGAGTCTGAACCTGACGAATTAAATCTTGAAGCTTTATCACCCGAAGAATTGGCTTTGCTCGCAGAAGATTCTGATATTGTTGAACCTTTAGCAGAAATAGCCGAATCCGAACCTGACGAATTAAATCTTGAAGCTTTATCGCCTGAAGAATTAGCTTTACTCGCAGAAGATTCTGATATTGTTGAACCTTTAGCAGAAATAGCCGAATCCGAACCTGACGAATTAAATCTTGAAGCTTTATCGCCTGAAGAATTAGCTTTACTCGCAGAAGATTCTGATATTGTTGAACCTTTAGCAGAAATAGCAGAATCTGAACCTGACGAATTAAATCTTGAAGCTTTATCGCCTGAAGAATTGGCTTTGCTCGCAGAAGATTCCGATATTGTTGAATCACCAGCAGAAATAGCTGAGTCTGAACCCGACGAATTAAATCTTGAAGCCTTATCGCCTGAAGAATTAGCTTTACTTGCAGAAGATTCTGATGTTGTTGAACCTTTAGCAGAAATAGCCGAATCCGAACCTGACGAATTAAATCTTGAAGCTTTATCGCCTGAAGAATTGGCTTTACTCGCAGAAGATTCTGATATTGTTGAACCTTTGGCAGAAATAACCGAATCCGAACCCGATGAATTAAATCTTGAAGCTTTATCGCCTGAAGAATTGGCTTTACTCGCAGAAGATTCTGATATTGTTGAACCTTTGGCAGAAATAACCGAATCCGAACCCGATGAATTAAATCTTGAAGCTTTATCGCCTGAAGAATTGGCTTTGCTCGCAGAAGATTCTGATATTGTTGAATCACCAGCAGAAATAACCGAATCCGAACCTGACGAATTAAGTCTTGAAGCTTTATCGCCTGAAGAATTGGCTTTGCTCGCAGAAGATTCTGATATTGTTGAACCTTTAGCAGAAATAGCAGAATCCGAACCTGACGAATTAAATCTTGAAGCTTTATCGCCTGAAGAATTGGCTTTGCTCGCAGAAGATTCTGATGTTGTTGAATCACCAGTAGAAATAACTGAGTTTGAACCCGACGAATTAAATCTTGAAGCTTTATCGCCTGAAGAATTGGCTTTGCTCGCAGAAGATTCTGATGTTGTTGAACCTTTAGCAGAAATAGCCGAATCCGAACCTGACGAATTAAATCTTGAAGCTTTATCGCCTGAAGAATTGGCTTTACTCGCAGAAGATTCTGATATTGTTGAACCTTTGGCAGAAATAGCCGAATCCGAACCTGACGAATTAAATCTTGAAGCTTTATCGCCTGAAGAATTGGCTTTACTCGCAGAAGATTCTGATATTGTTGAACCTTTGGCAGAAATAGCCGAATCCGAACCCGACGAATTAAATCTTGAAGCTTTATCGCCTGAAGAATTGGCTTTGCTCGCAGAAGATTCTGATGTTGTTGAACCTTTAGCAGAAATAGCCGAATCTGAACCTGACGAATTAAATCTTGAAGCTTTATCGCCTGAAGAATTGGCTTTGCTCGCAGAAGATTCTGATGTTGTTGAACCTTTAGCAGAAATAGCCGAATCTGAACCTGACGAATTAAATCTTGAAGCTTTATCGCCTGAAGAATTAGCTTTACTCGCAGAAGATTCTGATGTTGTTGAATCACCAGCAGAAATAGCTGAATCCGAGCCTGACGAATTAAATCTTGAAGCTTTATCGCCTGAAGAATTGGCGTTGCTCGCAGAAGATTCTGATGTTGTTGAATCACCAGCAGAAATAGCAGAATCCGAACCTGACGAATTAAATCTCGAAGCTTTATCGCCTGAAGAATTGGCTTTACTCGCAGAAGATTCTGATATTATTGAACCTTTGGCAGAAATAACCGAATCCGAACCTGACGAATTAAATCTTGAAGCTTTATCGCCTGAAGAATTGGCTTTACTTGCAGAAGATTCCGATATTGTTGAATCACCAGCAGAAATAGCCGAATCTGAACCCGATGAATTAAATCTTGAAGCTTTATCGCCTGAAGAATTAGCTTTGCTCGCAGAAGATTCTGATGTTGTTGAATCACCAGTAGAAATAACCGAATCCGAACCTGACGAATTAAATCTTGAAGCTTTATCGCCTGAAGAGTTGGCTTTACTCGCAGAAGATTCTGATGTTGTTGAACCTTTAGCAGAAATAGCTGAATCTGAACCTGACGAATTAAATCTTGAAGCTTTATCGCCTGAAGAATTGGCTTTACTCGCAGAAGATTCTGATATTGTTGAACCTTTAGCAGAAATAGCCGAATCCGAACCCGACGAATTAAATCTTGAAGCTTTATCGCCTGAAGAATTGGCTTTGCTCGCAGAAGATTCTGATGTTGTTGAACCTTTAGCAGAAATAGCTGAATCCGAACCTGACGAATTAAATCTTGAAGCTTTATCACCCGAAGAATTGGCTTTACTCGCAGAAGATTCTGATATTGTTGAATTATCAACAAAAAAAGAAGAAGAGATTTCTTTATTTGCAGATGCACCTGAGTTATTAGCATCAAATGAAGAAACGCCATTACCGATTGATAATATTGATAATGCATTGTTGACTGAAAAGCAGGATGCAGTAGAGGAAAATCTGCTTGAACAAACCTTGTTATCTGCGCCTGAGTTATTGAACGAGGAACTAGAAACATTCACTCAATCGCCAATATTGCCTACAGAAGAAGCACCTGTTAAAACTGTTGTACCGCCAAAATTAAGAACCAGTAAACGCTTGCCACCTTTTCCTGATGAAGAAACTTCTTCTAAATGGATTTGGCCACCACTTGCAGGACGGCAGATGATAAGCGAAGTGTTGAAAAATCCTTTACGTCCACATTTACAAGCAAATGATTTATGGAGTATTAGTGGTAAAAATGGCTGGCGGTGTTTCTCTAAATCGTCATGGCAGTTTGCCAGCGAAGCAGAAGCCCGTACTGCATTCCGTCAACAAATTGCATTACATATTCACTGTAGCCCTATTTTGTCTGATAACCGTTGTATTGCTGTTGTAGAGGATACGCACAATACATGGCGATTATGGCAAATATTACATATTAATAATACGTTAGAAGAGCAATTGAATAGCGCGCTACAAACAACAAATCCTGCTGTTTTTGCAACGGAGTTATTTAGATGTGCCGTTGAATATATTGATGTTTATAGTGATTGTATGCAGTATTGTTCATCTATTCAGCCCATTTTGGAAAATTTAGGGAAAGAATCACATCAGATTATTTATACTGGCGTTTTAGATGTTAATCATGATACTCATCAAAGACATACGCCTGTTGAAGCATTAACATATACTTTCGCACCATTGGTTGCGGATGTTACACAACAAGCTGATGTAGATTTAATCGCCGTTTTGAAAGAACTACAAGATATTCAGGCATTTGAATATGAAGGGCTGTTGAATACATTGACTGAATTATTCTTATAGCAGGATAAATTGTTATTTATCATGGAGGCATGTCGGATGATATGCCTCCATTTTTTATGATTTATGCGTTAGTACGTGGCAGGGTTGAATAAAATAAGCCGACGAAATAGGCGAAGAGATGCCCTTCTGTCATGTCAAAAAGAAACGAATTTGCTAAACAACCTACTGACATCATTATGATTAATCCTTGTGCCATGTAAACGTAACGCGAGGGTGTGAGTCGGTAACTATTGCGCCAGAGTATGTAAAATAGGGCAAGAAAAAATAGTACACCCACTATTCCTAGTTGTACGGCAATCATAAGATATTCATTATGCAAGTTTTCGGTTGGTGTTGAGTGCATATTTTCGGTATAACGTGAATATTCTGTGGGGACGCTACCTGTTCCCGTGCCAAATAGGGGATGTTCTTTAAACAAGGCAAAGCCATTTTTGTTGAACTCTACCCGTAGTCCCATTGAGGTAATTTTTGCGCCTGATTCATGTGTGTGTAGCTCTTGTAACATGAGTCCCAGCCGTTCTTGAATCGGTGTAGAGCTGAAATAAACCCCTGTGCAAAGTAGCAGAATAGGCATAACACTTAGCAATATTCCTCGCCAGCGTGCAACTTGATAGATAAAAAGTAGAATCAAGCACAGTAGGACAATATAGCCTGTACGTCCATATAGCATGAATAAGACGTTAAAAATGGCAAGTCCTGCACCCAATATACATAACCAGCGAAAACGCGGATATTGCCAGCCATAAACAGCGAGAAAGTAGGCCGCTAAGGACATCATCAGCCCTTGTGAAATATGGTTTTTAAAAATAAACGCATTTTCTGGTGTGCCTTTCGCTATTTGAATACCCGTTCCCCACATGATGTAAGATAAAATCAGTGTATAAGCCATAACGAGCATAAATGCCCATAAACTGCCTTCACGTGTATCTTCATCTTGAAATAGTAAAATAAATAATGGGATATAAGCAAGCTCTCTATATTTACCCAAAACAAACCACGTTTCTTTAACGTCTGTTGTTCCGTAGCTTAATCCAATGATAAATAGTAAAAATAGTAGCATTGAAATTTGTGCAACGGGATGTGTGCATAAGAGGGTGAAATAACGGCTACGATTTTCTTTTTCTATTAATAATAGGATAAAAGCAGCCGCGAGAAAAATGTTGGTTAATCCTGTTGATACGGCAAGGGCAATGCCTAGTAACACTGTGCATAAACGGCGTACATCCGTTATGTTGTTAAAGGAGAAAGTGATATTTCTGAAGTTCAAGGTGATACCCTTGTATTGTGGATTAAATAGTTTGACGGCTTTTAATTTTGGTCATTATAAAACCATTCGCAGAATAGCTTTTTTCAAGATGCTTGTCATGGAATATGTAATTCTTCATCTATCTGATAGTATTGGCTTTCAATCTGTTGGCTTGGGGCGTTGGATTTGTGAAATGGGAATTTTTACTATACCGTCCGTTGATTTTATTTGTGGTGTTTTACGTCCACCTGCATGTCCATAAACGACCTCATACGTTGCGGTGAGTCCTTGGGGTGTTCGATGCTGTTCATAGTGGCTTAACATAGATTGAAATTTATGTTTTCCTGTCAATCCTTGACGTTTACCTGTCATCACTGTGTGCGCACCAATTGCTCTTAGTTCCCGCATCAGGGTGACAACATCAGCGTAATAATAACGATGCCAATCAACATCCATAACGGGATTATGTAGCCCGGCACGGAGTAATGCATCGCCTAATTCGTGCATGTCTGTGAAGTGATTAATATGGTTTGTATCGTCAACGCTTGCCCAGCTTTGGCGCAATTCTTTTAAGGTATCTAAACCGAGTGTAGAAAATAATAAAACACCATCAGGTTTTAAAACGCGAGCAAACTCAGCAAATACGCCCGCAAAATCAGGACACCATTGCAACATTAAGCTGGATACGACTAAATCAACACTCGCTGATGCGATGGGCAGATGTAGGGCATTTGCGGCAATAAAATGTTGATGACGAGGACGAAAAAAGGGGATAGACCATGGAGCTTTTTGTTGTGCATATTGCAACATGGGCATAGCAATATCTAGTGCGTAAAGTTGTGCATTTGGGTAGTGTTGGCTTAATGCACGGGTTAAACGTCCACTACCTGCACCAATGTCGGCAATAACGGTGGGTTGTATTTTTAATTCCACTGTACGAGCAACTAGCTGTTCACAAACTTCTTTTTGTAATTGTGCAAACTGTTCATAAGTTTGTGCGGCTTGTCCAAATGAACGGGCAATGGCACGTAAGTTTAATAAATCAGGTGAGTCCATGGTGTGAGAAAAAATCAGACAGGTGATGTAAAAAAAGCTCAGGATGAGATAAGAAAGGAATATGGGCGGCAGAGGGAATATAAACGGTTTCTAACGGTCGCCAAATCTGTTGACATGCCTCGCCGACAGCAACGGGAACTAGCGTATCATGTTCGCCTAAGCACAACCAAGCAGGGCAGGTAATTTGTGCGAGCGTATCTCGTAAATCTACGGTGCGTAATAATTGTAATCCACCTTGTAAAGCAGCGGGTTGTGGATAGCCCCCCGTTTGAAATAGTTGATATAAATGTCGTAGTTGTGTGCGGGCAGTATCGCTATTTTTAACTTGTAAAGACAGAAAACGTTTAAGTGTGCCTACTGCATCTGCTTGTAAGTTTTGTTCAAACGTTTGTAATATTGTATTTGTCATCGCACATTTCCAATCGTCTGCAATGCTAAAGCGAGGGGATGTTGCAACCAGTGCAAGTGCTTTAACAGCCGTAGGATAACGATTTGCGATTGCCATTGAGAATAATCCCCCTAAAGACCATCCTACCCAAACGGCTTGTTGTGGTAAATTATCAACCAATATCTGACATAATGTGGTTAATTCATAATCACATAGTGGACTTTGTCCATGTCCCGGTAAATCAACTAGATAAACCCGCCATGTTTTTGCCAATTCATTCGCAATACTGTCCCAAATGGTGTGATTAAATCCCCAACCATGTAATAAAATTAAGGGGTTTCCTTGTCCTTGCTGTTTAATATACAGGGGATTAATGTGCATAAATTAAGTAACCTATAGATGATGTAGGATATATAAGTGATAGTGTTATACACCCGCTTTAATTTTTTGTCCGAATCAACATTTTCCGAATTTCCAGAATTGACAAAACTAAAAAAATCCAACTCAACAAATGGTTACTATGCAATGTGTTTGTCTGATATGACTAGAAAATAAAAAAAGGGCGAATAAATTCGCCCTTAGATAAAAACTTACTCATGCTAAATAATGCAATCATTGTTTAAAAAGTCAAGATTTTCAGTCTTACCCAAACAGTTACGCTGGTTGTAAAAATGGCTCAATCATCGTCAAAATTTCCTCATCTTCAAACTCTTTTGCGAGCCGTTTTACTTGGTCCATAAAGGGTTTTAAATGCGGACTTTCGCTAAGTAGGGTATCGGCGTAATCGATGATTCCTTGTATATCCCCTTGTAATACTAATTCGTGTAAATTTTCAGCATCTGCAACCGATAATTCTACCAATCCCACATTACCATTATTTGCTTCTGTATTAACATGTTCATTAGGTTTTGCATTGATATTGTTGTAGCTTTGCTCGTAAATCCAAACAAGATTTAGATATTGTTGTAAACAGGCAAATAAATCATCTGCTCTAATTGGTTTGGGTAAAAAGGCAGTACATCCGTTGTCTAAACTGGCTTGTTGTTCATGTTCGAAAACACTGGCAGAAACCGCAATGACAGGTAATGATTCTAATGGAAATTGTTTGCGAATTTGTCTTGTAAATTCAAACCCATCCATAACAGGCATTACTAAATCCGTTAAGACAATATCAGGCGTTTGCACCGCCATTTGCGCCAATCCTTCTTTACCATTACAGGCTTCTACGACAATAAACCCTAGTGCAGTGAGTAATCTACGCAGCACAGAACGATTTTCTTCTCGATCATCTATTACTAAAATTCTACGTGGTGCGCCTTCAAACCCGACAATCATTGGTTGTTCTATTTCTTTCGGTTTAACCAAATCGCTGGTAGGTAAGCTAATAGACACCATAAACGTGCTTCCCTTACCGAATGTACTTTCTACCGATAACGTACCATCCATCAGTTCCACAAGCCGTTTTGTGATAGATAAGCCTAAACCTGTTCCCTCTGCCTTATTTGCAATATCACCAACTTGATGGAAAGGTAAAAAGATTTTTTCTAATGATTCCGCATCAATTCCTGTTCCTGTATCTTCTACACAAAAAAGCATACGTTCTGCGTTTGCATCATAACTGACTTTAAGTGTAACGCCGCCATGACGGGTAAACTTTACTGCATTTCCCAGTAGATTAATCACAATTTGCCGTAACCGTTTTTCATCACCACGAATTCCTTGCGGTAAGGCTGTCATCGGTTCGTAAACAAAACTAATCCCCTTTTGATGCGCACGAACTTCAAATAATTCAACAATATCTGTGATAAAGCTAGAGAAATGAAAATCTAGTAAATACAATTCTGCTCTGTCGGCTTCAATTTTTGACAAGTCTAAGATGTCATTGATAAGTGTTAGTAAATATTCCCCGCTACGTTGTACAACCCGTACACCTTCCAACTGATCTTCGGTTAAACGGCGGTCACGTCCTAAAATTTGTGCATAGCCTAAGATGCCATTCAGCGGTGTGCGGAGTTCATGACTCATATTCGCCAAGAAAGTGCTTTTTGCTCTATTTGCCATTTCTGCGGCTTCTTTTGCTTCAGACAATTGTATTTCAGCTACTTTACGTTCGGTAATGTCCTCAACCATTCCCAACACACCAAAAATGCCATTACTCGTATCATGTAAAGGGATGTAGTTAATATCAAAATATCCCAATACACCTTCTGGACTCGTATAAGTATCTATTATATTAAGTGCCGTATCGTTTACTAAAACAAACTTTTCCCTATCAATCGTTTTATGTGCTTGTTCTTTCCAAGGCATTGCAGAATCATCCAACCCAACTATTTGTGCAGATTCTTGAAAACCAGAGCGTATCGTAAAGTTTTGATTACAGCCCAAATACTTACCTTGTTTATCCTTCCAAAATAGATATTGTGGAATATTATCAATAACAACTCTTAAAAACTCCTGTTGTTCACGAAGTTTTTCTTCTGCTTGTTTTTGCGTTGTTAAATCAACGTGCGTACCAATAAAACGATAGGGAACACCCTCTTCATTACGCAATGCAATCCCACGCGTCAGAATCCAGATATAACCGCGCTCTTTATGTAGCATCCGCAATGTCACTTCATAATTAGGCAATTTGCCTGCGAGATAATCTTCAATGACTCGATTAATCATCTCTACATCATCTGGATGAGTTAATCGTTTAAAATCATCAAGCGTATCATTAATTTCCTCTGCCTCATAACCTAACATTGCTTTCCAACGGGGTGAGTAATACACCTGATTAGTACATAAATCTAAGTCCCATAAACCATCACTTGTGCCCGTCATTGCCAAGTCAAAACGTTCTTGGCTCACCTTCAAATCAGCGGTTGCCTGAGAGATTTTATCCAACATGTGATTAATACCCTGTTGAATAATACCAACCTCATCATTACTGAGATCACTGATTCTTGCCGTTATATCACCTTTTTCTACTTTTCTTAAAGTAACTAGGGTCGTTTGCAATTTATGACTAATACGTCGTGTGAATAAATAAGACAGTAAAAGTAATGTTAGTAAAGCAATAACACTTGTTACTATAACCACATACAAGTAATGATAACGTTCTGCAAACAGGGTTGTTTCTGGAATGGATAACATAACAACCCATTGCCATTCGGGGACAACTGTAAAAAATGTATAAAAGGTATAACGTGTTTTATGGTTGGTTATGTGTTTTAAAACACCCCGCTTACTCCCCAACATTTCATCAAACTGGGCATCTGTGAATACTAATGTTTCATCACCCAAAATGACATTTCGCGTTTTTGAATCAAAAATATACAATTTTCCCTGTCTGGTTTCATCATTTGCTAACGCTGCTAGTAATCTATCTTTAGCCGTTGTGACATAAAAATCGAGTCCTGAAACACCTGCATCAGCTAATACCTTATAGGCATCGGCGATTTTTTCTTGAATGACATCAATGTCCTTAAAAAACAGTTTTTCACTGGTTGAGTAAGTGACTTTATCAATCGTAAAATAACCCGCCAAAAATAAAGGCAAACCAAGCCCAAGCAACATCATAAACATAAACAAAATGATTTTGACTTGGGTATGCAACGCATTTGCATTGCCCAGATAAGAGAAAACAAATTTACTCATAACGGCTAATCCATTCTTAATCACAAAGATAAAGTCCTAATGAATGATTTCTGCGGTTTTTAGTAAAGCGGGGTTAAAAGGAATACGTAATTTGTTTCCCAATTTTAAATTAATATACAGTTTGCCACGTTTATTTTGCACAATGGGAATATCCGAAGGCTTTGCCCCTGCAAGGATTTTTAATGCCGTTTCTGTTGTCCATTCACCTTGTTCTTCAGCAACCTTACCCAGTGCAATGAGACAATAATCAGCATTCCAAGTTAAATCCGAGCCACTGGGTATCTTAGTGTTTTCCACAACGAAATGGCTAAAATCTGCTTTATTTAAATCTAACCCTTTAATACCACTTACATTATCAATAATCATCATGTCAACTTCTGTTTGTAGTTGAATAAACTTTTCTTTTAACTCTTCAATGTTATTCACAAAATAAGCATGTTCATAATGAATATTAAATAACTTCTCTTCATACTCAACATTTTTGCGCGCAACAGGGCTATTTTCTGCTAAATAACCAATTCTATCGCCTGTTGCGTATTGTCTAATATGCTGAATTATCTGCCCTATTAAAGCAATTTCAACCATTCCCGTAACATTACGATACGGTAACTCGTAGATGCTTGCATCCCAATTTACCCCACAGAAAACAAATGGTAAATCAGCATCCTTATAATATGGCATTACTACATATTTCATTGCATTATCATCACAAGCAATAACAACATCTGGTTTAAACGTGGCAATTTTATCACGTACCTGCACAGCCATCTTTTGAATAAACGCCTCGTCTGAATTGCGTTTAGTATCCATGTAAAAGGTGTCCAAAACCACATGCGGTGCTTGCATCGCCAAAGTCTGCCGAATTCCATTAAGAACGCCCTGACTCCACTCATACTCAGGATGATAAGAATCAATATATAAAATCTTCTTATCAGTACTAACATCAGCATAATTGGTAATAGGCATTACTATTAGAGAAATAACAAATATTGCTAGTAATTTTTTTAACATACTCCCTCCACTTTGCATCTTGGTAAAAACAAGTGACTAATTGCAGATTGAGTGTTTAATTATAAGCTTTATTTGTGAATAACCCTTAAAAAATGACGGTTTCTAGTTACTTCTGTTTAGCTGTTTGATTTTTACTTAATTATCTCGGCCATTTTTAACAATGCAGGGCTGAAGGGAATATGCAGTTTATTGCCCAGTTTTAAATTAATATACAATTTGCCACGTTTATTTTGCACAATAGGAATATCTGATGGCTTTGCCCCCGCAAGGATTTTTAATGCGGTTTCTGTCGCCCATTCCCCTTGCTCTTCAGGAATTTTACCCAGTACAATTAAACAATAATCGGCATTCCATACTAAATCCGTACCAGAGGGGATTTTAATATTTTCCACGACAAATGTGCTTAACTCATCCTTGTTTAAACCCTTTAGATTATTGATATTATCAATAATCAGCATATCAACTTCTGTTTGTAGTTGAATAAATTTTTCCTTAAATTCTTCAACTGATTTAACAAAATAAACTTTATTATAATGAATATTGAACAGTTTCTCTGTGTATTTCGTATTCTTACGAGAAGTTGCGTCTTCCGCTAAATAACCAATTTTATCACCTTTAGCGTATTGTTTGAGGTGTTGAACGATTTCGCCCATTAAAGAGATTTCCAACATGCCCGTTGCGTTACGATAAGGTAGTCCGTAAATACTGGCATCCCAATTCACACCACAAAAAACAACGGGTAAATCAACATCTTTATAGTAAGGAACTAGCAAATATTTAACTGCGTTATCGTCACAAGTGATAACAACATCAGGTTTAAAACGGTCAATTTCTGCACGTGCATTGTTAACAGCTGCTAAAATGGAGCTTTCATCAGGATGCTGTTTCGTGTCCATGTGGAAAGTATGCAGCGTAACCGTTGGGGCTTGAGCCGCTAATGTCTGTTGAATCCCCTGTAAAATACCATTACTCCATTCAAAGTCCTTATTGTAAGAATCAACAAATAAAATTTTCTTACCAACTTCTTCTGTCGCCTGACCAATAATAGGTATTATTATCAAGCAAATAACTATTGCCTTCAGTAAAATTTTTAGCATACCTGCTCCATACAATGTCCAATGAAAAAGATAAATATCCATCCATTATCTTGTGTAATTTTAAAAAGTAAGGCTTATAACTAACGGAAAAGTTCAGCCACTTTTAATAACGCGGGATTAAACGCAATTTTTAACTTATTGCCCAATTTCAAATTAATATGCAATTGACCCTGTTTATTTTGCGTAATGGGGATTTCTGATGGTTTTTCCCCCGCAAGGATTTTCAAAGCGGTTTCCGCAGCCCACTCACCTTGTTCCTCAGGAATTTTACCAATGGCTACCAAACTGTAAGGAATATTCCATGTCACATCTGTCCCCAATGGAATTTTTATATTTTGATAAACAAAATCCGCAACTTCAGTCTCATTCCAACCACGGACATTACTCATGTTTGTCATAAGTATCATGTCAACTTCATCTTGTAACTGAAGAAACTTTTCTTTCCATTCACCAATTGTGCTTACTTTGTAAACTTTATCATATTGTATATGAAACATTTTTTTGTATTGGTCTATGTTTTTTTGTGAGGAAATTGTTTCTTCAGCTAAAATCCCCAATTTTTTCCCTTTTGCGTATTGTTCCAAATGGGCAACAATTTGAGGAATTAAGGAAACCTCAACCATTCCTGTTGTATTTTGATAGGGTAAACCATAGATACTGGCATCCCAATTAATACCACAAAAAACAATAGGTAAAGAAGTATTCTTATAATAAGGCATAACCACGTTTTTCATTGCACTGTCATCACAGGCAATAACAACATCTGGCTGGAAATTCGTAATTTCATCGCGTATCTTAGCAACAACTGCTTGAATTAAATCTAATTCACTGTGTCGATTGGAATCCATATAAATCGTTTTTAAAGTTGCCGTAGGCATCTTTTTTGCCAACACATTACGAACGCCGTTGACAACCCCATCACTCCATTCATATCCTTCATAATAGGAATCAATGTACAAGATTTTTTTTGTAGCATTATTTTCCGCATAACTCATAAACGGCATGATTATCAATGCAGTAAAAAATAAATATCGAATGAATTTTGACATATTGGTTTCCTGACAGGCGATGTAGATTCTATGACAGTTTTTAGCGTAATTAAGCAAACACCATACCTGAATAAGGAGCTAGGAGAAAAGTATTTATAATCACGCAGACATTTTCTTATGAGAGAATTACATTTATTCGTTAATGATTTTTCTAAATCCAATCAAATAAGTCGCGCTATTTTTTTGATTTAAAATGTATTTTTTATAAATTGGAAAATAAATCAATGCGCAATATAATCAACATAAAATTTTTACCACAAAGGCAATAAGTATCTATGAGTACCTCAGAGGGTTTACGCAAAAGTGATATGCACCCGAATCCTTATACCCAGTTTGGGTTATGGTTTAAGGATGCAGAACAAGCACATCCGATTAATCCTAATGCAATGACTGTTGTCACAGCGACAACTGATGCAATTCCTTATGCACGGACGATTTTATTAAAAGGCTTTGATGAACAAGGATTTGTTTTTTTCACTAATTATGAAAGTCCTAAAGCATTGCAATTAGAAGCAAATCCGCGTGCTACTCTATTGTTTTATTGGGCAAATTTAGAACGACAAGTTAATATTATGGGTATTGTCGAAAAAGTTTCTGATGATGAATCAGATGTTTATTATCATTCTCGTCCCCTGCTTAGTCGGATTGGTGCATGGGCATCTAAGCAGAGTCAAGAAATCCCTAATCGTGAGTGGTTAGATGAGCGGGTTGCCGCCTTAAACGCACTGTATCAAGAGCAAGACCCACCACGCCCGCCACATTGGGGGGGATATCGTGTAAAGCCATTGCGTATGGAGTTTTGGCAACAACGCCCTAGTCGGTTGCACGATAGATTTAAATACACACAATTAGTTGATGGCACATGGCAAATTGTTCGGCTTTC
Source organism: Beggiatoa leptomitoformis (assembly GCF_001305575.3). Lineage (NCBI taxonomy): Bacteria > Pseudomonadati > Pseudomonadota > Gammaproteobacteria > Thiotrichales > Thiotrichaceae > Beggiatoa > Beggiatoa leptomitoformis. Next base: position 365,228 of record NZ_CP012373.2, on the reverse strand, counting down.
GCCTTAGGTGAGTAAAAATATGTCTTTTTCTGTCATTATCCCCGCGCGTTATGCCTCCTCACGCTTACCTGCGAAAGCCCTAGCTGATATTGCAGGGAAACCGATGATTTGGTACGTCTATCAAAATGCGTTACAAAGCGGCGCAGCACGGGTTGTGATTGCAACAGATGATGCACGTATAGCGGATGTTGCCCATGCTTTCGGCGCGACTGTGTGTATGACTGCAAATACGCATCAGTCAGGCACAGATCGTGTGGCAGAGGCCGCGCGGTTGTTGGGATTGGTGGGGGAAGACGTATTGGTAAATGTGCAGGGAGACGAGCCGCTATTGCCTGCCAGTTTAATTCGTCAAGTGGCTGAAACGTTAATCAATCAACCTATTGCAAACATGGCAACGGCTTGCGAATCGATAACTGAATGGGCGAGCGTGTTTAATCCAAATATTGTTAAAGTAGTGTTAGATAAACAAAATTTTGCTTTATATTTTAGTCGTGCGCCGATTCCGTTTTGGCGCGATGGATTTCCGCTTAATTCAGCCGTTCCAATTACTGCGCATTATTATCGTCATATTGGAATTTATGCTTATCGTGCCGCTTATTTACAAGATTACACACAGTTGCCTGTATGTGCGTTAGAACAGGTGGAAGCATTGGAACAGTTGCGGGTTTTGTTTAATGGCGGAAAAATTTGTGTAACACAGGCGTTGTGTTCAATCGGTATTGGTGTGGATACTGAGGAAGATTTGCAAAAAGTACGCTTGTTTTTTACGAATAGAAAATAAAGGTCATTTATCGGATGTGGTGAGTCTGTGAATCACATCCGATATTGAAGAGTAGAATTGTTTGATTTATGAAAAAACGCAATTGCCTTTTCGTTACATTCACTTAACCATGCGCCTATCTGTTGATAATATACTTATAACCAGTAATTAATGTACTTCCACTTCCTGCCAAAATTCCGCTAGAGAGGTTGTCTGAAACAATTTTAGTGATAAGTAGGTTAATCTTTCATCACTGAGCTGTAACAGTCTGGCTCTTTGCATATCTGTTAATTGACCATAATGTGCTTCTAATAGAGTTATTAACAGTTCTGCTTTGCCTTCCATTTTACCTTCCATCTTGCCCTCTATTTTACCCTCCATCTTGCCTTCTATTTTACCTTCCATCTTACCTTTTAAGATACCCTCCTCAATTCCCTCTATTTTTCCCAACACAAAAGCCTGTTGTCGTTCTTTATCCATTGCGTGTTCTAACATGGTTTTTGCCTCTAACTTGTCATGATAGATGGTTTCTAATACTTGATAATCTTCTAAATTACGTCGGTTGTGTACAACTAATTGTACAAACCAGTTGAGAAATAATGAAGCCGCTTCTTTGTCTGTTTTCTCCTCAAATAAGTTTAGAACTTGTTCTTTGAGTAGTGCCATATCTGTCGGATAGGTTTCTGCGAGAAATAGGGTTGAAACTAAGTTGCGAATATTCATTTTCAGCAATTTTAAAATAGCGGAATTCTGGAGTATAGGCTTTTAATAAGTGCGGATGTTCCAGAATATCATGCAGATTCTCGGCGGCAGTCCAGCGTTTATCGCCACTGTAAAGGACGATAGGAAAAATGGGCGGGAGTTTTTTCTGTTTAGGGCGAGTTTCTGCGAAATCTAACCAGAAGCTACAGACGTAGTGTAGAACACGGAGAGCCATAAACCAAACGACGGAGGATTGGAATTCTAACAGGACATAAATATAGGCTTCTTGTTGTTTGAATTTAACTTTATAAATTAAGTCACTTTCAGTTTCTTTGTAGTGGTCAGTAATGAAAGATTTTTCAAGGCGTTCACAGGTGTCGAAATCAATGTGTTGTACCCAAGGTTCAGGGACGAAGGATTCTAGGAGTTGGCGAAAGAAGACTTTATTGGAGAAGAGTCTTTTATAACCTTTGTCGTGTAGTGTTGGCATTTTATCTGTACTTTAGGATTGAACAGACTATCTGTTTTATTAAACAATTAGCTTTCTCTTATAGACTTTAAATAGAGTCTATAAGAGCTGAATTGTTTGATTTATTGAAAAAAATCGCTTAGTTCTCCGCCATGTTCACCTAGCCACTCGCCTACATTTTTTGCGATAGGGACTAAATCAGTACGAACCGCACCAATTAATTTTCCGCTTTTCTTCACCAGTTTAAACACACGGTCTAATGCACTACCGACTTCTTCTTTATCAGGTTCTGGTTTTTTTACTTCATTTTCAGCCGTTGTTAAAAGTTTCTCAACTTTGGCTTTGTCTTCACCTAACTCTATCTTTAAAAGAATTTCGCGCAAAGATTTTAAATCTGCTTGCATGCCTTGATTTAGCGTGTTGTGGGTTTCTGTGTGATAAATTGTTGCATTATCGCCCACCACGTTGCCATTGCCCGACACATTAATCGAGCGGTTATCGTTATTCTTTACAATATCTCTGTCTGCTTGGTTAAAACTCACATCTCCCGCCACACTACCAATAGAAATATTGCTAAAACTTGTTTTTCCAGTTTCTTCTTTCATGTTTAATATCCCCTCAAGCACACTACCAATAGAAATATTGCTAAAACTTGTTTTTCCAGTTTCTTCTTTCATGTTTAATATCCCCTCAAGTAAATCCCGAGCGTCAAGCATTTGTCGACAACTACGTTTTTGACATTGAATCTTGGCATGGTCAACCGCAAAGTCTTTGAGCGTTTTAAAGTTAAAATAATAAGGTTCTGCACAGCTACAAGGTAATTCTACTTCATAAATTAGATGTTTATGATAACTTTCATGAATCTTATCCAATTCAAGCATTACTTCGGTTAGTAAATCCCGTCGATTTCTGCCCGCAACGCGGATACTAATTTCACGGTTTCCATATTTTTCAATTATTTCCGCCTGTGTTTCTTGTTTTTTTAATACAACGCCGCTACGCCAGACTAAAGTTTGTTTTTCAGCAATAACTTTATGTAAAATAACAATTAATTGGCTTAGCATCCCTTTAGGCATGAATGTATAATTTTTGTAATACACTGTTACTGTGTTTTGTGTATCAAACTGATAATCGGGTTGTGTTTCGCCGAGTAATTGCGGGGCAATGTAGGTTTTTTGGCAATAAGTCAGTGGATAACATAATTTAAAATTGAGCATTAATTGCAATAAATCATCGTGCATCCCCTCATATTGCGATTCGTGCCAAATCTGGTCTAAATCATCTTTAGTAAATTTGCCATAGTTATTTTGTACGGTTTTGTTATCAAGAACGTGATAAACCGCTTGGGTTGCCCATGCAGGATTGAGAAATAGCGTTTTCCTTAGAAGGGGATCTTGTTGAAAATGTAAAATTACCCCTAACTCGTGCAGGGTTTCGCTCAGTTGCAATTTATCGCCACTATTTTTAAAGCCGTACCGTTCGCAAATAGCCAAATACTCTTGTAAGAAAATATAGTTTCCAGTTTTACTGAGTTTTTCTAATTCTGCACGGACATCTAGCCATGTTTTAGGCAATGGCATACCAATATGACGTAGTTGTTTTAAATGATGTTCTAAACCTTCTAAGAAACGGGAAAAGTCTTTGCTGTTAGTTTTTAAATTGGTGGCGTAGCTGTCTTTAAAATTCGCAAATTGTGCTTTTAAGGCGGGTTCGTTAATTTCTCGCTGGCGGTCGTCTTTTTCATTTTTAATCAATAAAATAGGACTGCTATCGCTAAGTGTCTCAACCACATTGAGCCAATAATAAAAATCAGTGTCTTCTCTGCGATTATCCGCGACTAATAGGTATAAAGCGCGTTTAGTGAGGAAAAATTGATGCGTGGCGTGGTAAATTTCTTGCCCACCAAAATCCCAAATGTTGACACGATATTGATGTTCTTGATTATAAGCAAAGTACCATGTCATCACATCGATGCCTTCTGTACTACCAACATGACTATCAGGAACTTGATAGGTTTTATCTTTAATTTTGTTGGCTAACGTTGTTTTTCCCGCCCCGCCTTCACCAACTATCAATAATTTAGCTTCGTATAAGTAATCTTGTTCGCCTTGGGCTAATTGACGTAAGTAATTACGAACACGAAAAAGGTTGGCATCTCCTTCCCGCCCTAACTCTAATTGTTCAATCGGCGGATAAGTGAGAACAGTACCTTCTAATTGCAAGGCTTCTAATTTTTGTAGAAAAAATAGATTATCAGGTAACTCGTGTAATGATTGATTGTGGCTTAAATCTAAAGTAGAGAGATTCGCCAGCGTTTCTAGCCCTGACAGACTCGTTAATTGGTTATAACTCAAATTTAAAGCAGAGAGATTCACCAGCGTTCCTAGCCCTGACAGACTCGTTAATTGGTTATAACTCAAATCCAAAGAAGAGAGATTCCCCAGCGTTTCTAGTCCTGACAGACTCGTTAATTGGTTAGAACGCAAATCTAAAGCAGAGAGATTCGCCAGTGTTTCTAGCCCTAACAGACTCGTTAATTGGTTAGAACGCAAATCTAAAGCAGAGAGATTCGCCAGTGTTTCTAGCCCTAACAGACTCGTTAATTGGTTAGAACGCAAATCTAAAGCAGAGAGATTCGCCAGTGTTTCTAGCCCTGACAGACTCGTTAATTGATTATCTCTTAAATATAAAGAAGAGAGATTCGCCAGCATTTCTAGCCCTGACAGACTCGTTAATGGGTTTTCACTTAAATCTAAAGTAGAGAGATACGCCAGCGTTTCCAGCCCTGACAGACTCGTTAAGTCGTTATTACTCAAATTTAAAAAGGAGAGATTCGCCAACGTTTCTAGCCCTGACAGACTCGCTAATTGGTTTTCACTTAAATCTAAAGAAGAGAGATACGCCAGCGTTTTTAGCCCTGACAGACTCGTTAAGTCGTTATTACTCAAATTTAAAAAGGAGAGATTCGCCAGCGTTTCTAGCCCTGACAGACTCGTTAATTGGTTTCTACTTAAATTTAAAAAGGAGAGATTCGCCAGCGTTTCTAGCCCTGACAGACTCGTTAATTGGTTTCTACTTAAATTTAAAGAAGAGAGATTCCCCAACGTTTCTAGCCCTGACAAACTCGTTAATTGGTTTCCACTCAAATATAAAGTAGAGAGGTTCCCCAGCGTTTCCAGCCCTGACAGACTCGTTAAGTCGTTATTACTCAAATTTAAAAAGGAGAGATTCGCCAGCGTTTCTAGCCCTGACAGACTCGTTAATTGGTTATAACTTAAATCTAAAGAAGAGAGATTCGCCAGCGTTTCTAGCCCTGACAGACTTATTAAGTCGTTTCTACTCAAATCTAAAGAAGAGAGATTCGCCAGCGTTTCTAGCCCTGACAGACTCGTTAAGTCGTTTCTACTCAAATCTAAAGAAGAGAGATACCCCAGCATTTCTAGCCCTGACAGACTCGTTAATTCGTTAAAACTCAAATCTAAAGCAGAGAGATTCGTCAGCGTTTCTAGCCCTGACAGACTCGTTAATTTGTTATGACTCAAATGTAAAGAAGAGAGATTCGCCAGCGTTTCTAGCCCTGACAGACTCGTTAATTGGTTAAAACTTAAATCTAAAGTAGAGAGATTCGCCAGCGTTTCTAGCCCTGACAGACTCGTTAATGGGTTTCCACTCAAATCTAAAGAAGAGAGATACACCAGCGTTTCTAGCCCTGACAGACTCGTTAATTGGTTAAAACTTAAATCTAAAGTAGAGAGATTCGCCAGCGTTTCTAGCCCTGACAGACTCGTTAATCGGTTAGAACGCAAATCTAAAGCAGAGAGATTCGCCAGCGTTTCTAGCCCTGACAGACTCGTTAATTGGTTTCCACGCAAATCTAAAGCAGAGAGATTCGCCAGCGTTTCTAGCCCTGACAGACTCGTTAATTGGTTTCCACGCAAATCTAAAGCAGAGAGATTCCTCAGCGTTTCTAGCCCTAACAGACTCGTTAATCGGTTATCACGCAAATCTAAAGTAGAGAGATTCCTCAGCGTTTCTAGCCCTGACAGATTTTGTAGTTTGTTATTACTTAAATTCAATTCTGTCAGATTAACCAATTTAAAAACCCAGTCAGGAATTTGGGTTAAACGATGGTTACGAATTTCTAACGCAATTAAATTCGGACATGCAAAAATCCCAGTGGGCGGGTCATAAGAAAATAAGGTGAGTTTTAAACCAAGAATATTTTTGGCGGGAATATTTAAACGCTGAAAATCAGCATAATGCACAACTAAACCAGCAATATCTGCAACTCGACTTAAGGGATTACCGCGTAAATCTAAGCGTTTTAACTGGGTTAGTTGTTTAATCTCGTCGGGAACGATTTGAATAGCGTTATCACATAAATCTAAATGTTCTAAGTGTGTTAGGGTAAAAACTTCAGGCGGAATATGAAGCAGACGAAAGTTGTTAAACTTGTCTCCCTCTTTTAAGCTCAACGTTTTTTCTTGCTGAGCGCGACAGGCCTCTATTTTTTTTAAAAGGAAAGTAGGCGTTTTTGGGATAGGCATGATTTTTTAGAAGCCGTTAAATTTTAACGAAATATTCTAATACACCTAAATATCAATGTCATCAAACTACTAACATAACTATGTAGGCACAAATCAATTTGCACCTACAAAAATACTGTATTTAATTAAATGATAATGTTGTTAATTCTACCAAGGAATCCAACACACTATCAGGATTGGCTGTGCGGATGTCTTGCCCGTGATTGTAACCGTAACTAACACAAATCACGCTAAAACCCGCAGCACGCGCGGCTAAAACATCATTGATTGAATCACCAATAAATAAGCTATCAGCAGGCAACACGCCAAAAAACTGCGCGGCATGTAATAAGGGGAGTGGGTCGGGTTTTTTTGCGGGCAAGGTATCACCACTGACAACTAATGGAAAAAAACGTTTAATATCTAGCTTTTCCAACAGGGGCAAGGTAAATTGCTCGGGTTTATTCGTGATACAGCCTAAATGAAAACCTTGTTGCTGTAACCATAGTAAACCTTCCATAACACCATCATATAATTTGCTATGTTCACCATTATTTTGTGCATAAGCTGTTACGAATAAAGGAAACGCTTTGGCAAATAAATCGGCATCGGGTTCAGCATGAAAATCATTTGTCAATGCGCGTTTTACCAAGCGTTCTGCACCATTTCCCACCCAATGACGAACTTTTTCCTCACCACACAGCGGTAATTCCAATTCCGCCATCATTGCATCAACCGCGTTGGCTAAATCCGCCATGCTGTCGACCAACGTACCATCTAAATCACATAAAACTAATGCGGGTCTTTGCATCATCTTTTCACCTGTGCTAATTCTGCACGGAATTTTGCGAGGGTTGCTGGATAGTCAGGGGTGTTAAAAATCGCCGAACCTGCAACAAAGGTATCTGCGCCTGCTTCGGCAATCTGGCGAATATTATCCGCCTTCACGCCGCCATCAACTTCTAGTCGTATAGATAAGCCACTGTTATCAATCAACTGTCTGGCTTCACGTAATTTATTTAAGGTGTTGGGAATAAAAGATTGTCCACCAAAGCCGGGATTAACTGACATTAATAAAATCATATCAACTTTATCCAGTACATGGCGTAAATAATCTAATGGAGTCGCGGGGTTAAAAACTAAACCTGATTTACAACCACAATCACGAATCAGTTGTAAAGAACGGTCTATGTGTTCGCTGGCTTCGGGGTGAAAGGTGATGTATGTCGCGCCCGCTTTGGCAAAATCGGGAATAATGCGGTCAACTGGTTTGACCATTAAATGCACATCAATTGGTGCAGTAATTCCATGTTTCCGTAAGGCTTCACACACTAAAGGGCCTATCGTTAAATTGGGAACATAGTGATTATCCATGACATCAAAGTGCACAATGTCTGCACCAGCACTTAACACATTTCGTACTTCCTCACCCAAACGCGCGAAATCTGCTGATAGAATTGAAGGAGCAATATAATAATCTTGCATATTTTTTTCATCCTCGATTGTAGAAGGCATTTATTAAACGTGGTCTTTCTTTGTTAGTGAACACTCTTTGCAGGGTAATAATAAGGTCATGCTAAACGACAAAAGATAAATCCAAAAATATCTGATGCAGATTGTCTTTAGTCTGGCATAGCTATTCACTTAAATAGGTTAATATGATGCTAAAAAAAATCTTACCTTATTGTTTTTATTCTCTTCTCTGTGTAGCAGTTTCCATTCATGCGACAACACCGCGAGAAGCACATCAACAAGTTTATACCGAGGGGCGCACCGCAGAACTCGCGGGAGACACAGAAACCGCGTTGTCACGGTATCGGCAAGCCTTAGAAATGAGCCGTCAAGACTGGGCGGAGGATAGTGCGGCTATTTTGCAAAGTATGGGCGATGTGTATAAAAGCAAAGCACGCTTCGCTGAGGCACAACAAGCCTATCAAGAATCATTGGATATTCGGGAAAAACGCTTGGGCGCGGAACATGGCGCGGTTGCGGTTAGTTTAAACAACTTAGCGGGCGTTTATTATGAATTAGGCGATTATGCTCAGGCGGAGACTTTGTATAAACGTGCATTAGCCATTGATGAAAAAGACGCAGGTGCAAACAGTCAAAAAGTGGCTATACGCTTGAATAATCTTGCTGAATTATATAGAAATTTAGGAAATTTTACTGAGGCTGAACCCCTCTTGCAACGGGCGTTAAGCATTGATAAAGCGGTTTCAGGTGCGCAACATCCGCGCGTAGCGATTCGCCTGAATAATCTTGCTGAATTATACCGACAAAAAGGGGATTACGCCCAAGCAGAAACGTTATTACAGCAAGCCTTGCAAATTGATGAAAAAGCTGTGAAAGCTAAAGAATTAGACCCCATGAATTTGGGCATTCGTTACAATAATTTAGGACAGCTATATCGCACTATTGGCGATTATCAACGGGCAAAGCCTTTGTATGAAAAAGCCCTAGCCATTTGGGAAAAAACCCCCGGTAAAGAACATCCCATTGTGGCTGCAGGGCTAAATAATTTAGGCTGGTTAGCCTATAACTTAAAAGATTACGTTCAGGCAGAAAAACTGTTACAACGCTCGTTAGCCATCACTGAAAAAGTGTATAAAGCTGACCACCCTGATATTGCACGTAATTTTAACAATTTAGGTCTGTTATACGCGACGGAGGGCGATTATGCCAAAGCGCAATTATTTTACGCCAAAGCCTTAATTATTTGGGAAAAAATCTATGGTAAAGACCATGCAACCGTTGCGACAACACTCACCAACCAAGCCAAGGCAAATATTGCACAAAATGATTTCTTTACTGCGGAAAATCAATTACAACGCGCATTAGGCATTGCATTAAGCAGCGAACAACCCTTGTTGTTGTGGAAAGTTTTAGACATCTTAAGCCGTCTATATGCCGCACAAAAACAATATGATACAGCGATTTTTATTGGTAAACAGGCGGTTAATACCTTGCAAGAATTGCGTGTCAATGTCGCCAAAATGGATAAAGAATTGCAACGTAGCTTTCTGCTGGACAAAGAAGATGTTTATCGTCATTTAGCGGGGCTATTAACTGACCAAGGACGATTATCAGAAGCACAACAAGTTTTAATGATGTTGAAAGAAGAAGAATATTTTGATTTTATCCGCCGTGACAGTGGCACAACCGATGTTCGCACATTACAAGCAAATTACAACACAACAGAACAACCTTGGATTACGAAAGGCACGGAATTAAATCGCCAAATTAGCAGTATTGCAGAGGCAATTCGTACCTTACGCCAAAAAATCATCCTTACGCCAGAAGAGCAACAACAGCTACAAGACTTGCAACGCGAATCAGATGCAACATTTAAACAACTAAACCAGTATTTAAATGATATTAAACAAAGTTTTGCGGAACAAGAACAACGTCGCCAACAAGCAGGACAAAGCGCGGAAGCCAGCAATATTTGCACGACACAATCCGACTTTCCCCAAAATCAAAAAGACTTAACAACGTTAGTCGCGCTCCAAAAAACCTTACGTGAACTCAGTAATGATGCGGTATTAATTCACTATTTAATAACCAGTGATAAACTCCGCATGATTTTAACTACTGCCGACCAACAATTTTGTCGGGATACTGTCATTAATGCAACTGAACTAAACGATAAGATTTTAAGTTTTCGTAATGCGTTACAAGATATACGTCGTCCACCCTTAGCCCTAGCAAGCGCGTTATATAAAATCCTCATTGCCCCTATTGCAGAAGATTTACAAAGGGTTGGAGCAAAAACCCTCATGCTTTCTTTAGATGGACGCTTACGGTATATCCCTTTTGCTGCGCTATATGATGGACAACATTATCTCGCTGAAAATTATGCCGTTGCACTACTCATTGAAGTTGGACGCGATAAAATTAACATTCAACCACATGATAATTGGACACTAGCAGGTTTAGGACTGACTAAAGGCATACGCAACTTTAACCCGTTACCTGCTGTCCGCAAAGAGTTAGAAACCATTGTTAAACAAGTGGGTAAAAAAGAGGGCATTATTCCGGGAATTATCCGTTTAAACGAAGCGTTTAATGCTAAAACCCTACATGAAGTATTACAACAAACGACTTATTCAGTCCTACACATTGCCAGCCATTTTGTTTTTAAAACAGGCACAGACCAAGATTCTTTTTTACTTATCGGTGATGGAAGTGAATTAACATTAGCCGCTATTCGTGATGGCTATCACTTTGATAATATAGATTTACTGACACTTTCAGCCTGTGAAACAGCAGTGGGTGATTTTAGCAACGGGCGTGAAGTAGAAGGGTTTGCCGCACTTGCGCAACGACAAGGTGCAAAAAGTGTTATCGCAACATTATGGCCTGTGGACGATGAAAGTACAGGTGCATTTATGCAACATTTATATAAAACACACGCAGAACAAAAAGGAATAACCAAAGGGGCTGCTTTGCAAGCAACACAACAAGCCTTTATTAATGCCCGTAAAGCAGGGCAAACAGAGGGTTATCCTGCCTATTATGAACATCCTTACTATTGGGCACCTTTTATAATGATGGGAAATTGGCTTTAAAATATCCGCTTAATTTTTTTAGCCAAACCACTGGTAAAAACAGGCGGTATTATCCGTTTAAGACTTGTCTGACTTCATAGCACAACCTTATTTTTTTCAATTAAACTTAATTTATATCATGTATTGTTTGTTAGCTGTAACCTGTTAAAAACCACTCAGGGCTTGCTCAAACAATACCTAAGCCTGTCCTTGCTTTTGCAAGGGAAATAACACCACCGAGGAAAAAATCAATGAATAACATTCATGCCGTTAAATTATCCGCGCTAACCAGTAGCCCGTTTTTAAGAGTGTTCAGTACGGATAAATTGCAGATATTACAAGACCAATTTACGAGCAAAACAGGGGTTGCTTCTCTTATTATCTATCCTGATGGCTTACCAATTACCAAACCCAGTAATTTCTCTAAACTCTGCCAACTAATCCGTAGCACCGAAAAAGGCAATGCAAATTGCATGAAATCTGATGCGATGATTGGTAAATCGGATAATAAATCCCCCATTATTCAACCCTGTTTAAGCGGTGGGTTGTGGGATTCTGGTGCAAGTATTTACATGAATAACAACCATGTTGCGAGTTGGTTAATTGGACAAGTATTTAACGAAGCACAAGTACAAAAACTCGATAAAATGATGTTGTATGCACACACAATTGGTGCAAACACTGAGGAATTTAGCTATGCCATTTCTTTTGCGACCGTCATGAGTCAGAACAAATTCACCTGCTTAAGCAATATATTGTTTGTCTTCTCCAAACAACTGTCTGCCTTTATGTCAGGCGATGGAGAACGCAGTTTACGCGAAAATCATCAAGCTCTGACGGCTTTGATAGAACAACAACCCAGTTTGTCTGGCTTATATGACGTTTGGGAACAGATGGTTATGTTTTACGAACAGGGCAATGTAAATCGCCAAATCGCTTAAGTACAACTTATTTGATACTTATGCTTTTTCTAAACAAGCCTTGACGGGCGCAAAAGACCGACGATGAATAGGAGTTACACCATAGTGTTGTAAAGCACTGATATGTGCTTTTGTTGGATAACCTTTATGTTGGGCAAAACCATAATCAGGATAAATTTTATCCCACTCCACCATTTCATTATCGCGCACAACTTTTGCCAAAATAGAAGCGGCACTAATGGCGGGAATGGTTTTATCCCCCTGTACAATTGCTTGCGTTGGATAAGCCAATCGTGGACATTTATTACCGTCCACCAACACTAGTTCGGGAACAATAGATAATTGTTCAACCGCCCGCTGCATCGCTAATAAACTGGCTTGTAAAATATTAATGCTGTCAATTTCAGATACTTCTGCGCGCCCCAATGCCCATGCAAGTGCTTGTTCCCGAATAAGCTCGGCTAACTGCTCTCGTCGTTTTTCACTTAATGTTTTAGAATCGGCTAACCCAAGGATGGGTTTATCAGGATTCAAAATCACCACCGCCGCAACCACCGCTCCCGCTAAAGGCCCGCGCCCCACCTCATCAACCCCTGCAATCAACTGTTTCACTACTTGTTTATCCTGCATGTCTTTCCCATTAAGTTATCAATAATTAAAAATTAAAGTCTGTCGAAATTAAAATATTCAGGATTACCAAAATTGACGGAATTAAACCGTATTATTTTCCTATAGAATTAAAAATTATAATAAAAACAAAAATACTGATTCAGACAAAAATAATATGTGGCACTATCGCTGATAAACGCTTAAAAAGAAAATCTACTCATGAAAGTAGAAAAAACGCGATTTTAGCCTGAGTTTCCCCTAAAATACACAACCTTTTAGCAATAATCTCTGCTATCTAAGCGAATTAATGCTAAATTAGCACGTTTTAATTACCCGATATTCCAGTGGAATCATCGAAAATTTGGTGACTGATAGGAAATCTCATGGAACAAAAAAACAGCTATATTTATGAAGAACTATTGCAATGTGCGCGAGGGGAAATGTTTGGACCGGGTAACGCACAACTCCCATTGCCTCCCATGCTGATGTTTGATCGAATAGTCACCATTACTGAAGACGGCGGTTTATTTGGTAAAGGACACATCATTGCTGAACTGGATATACGCCCCAATTTATGGTTTTTTGACTGTCATTTTATCGGTGACCCCGTTATGCCGGGTTGTTTAGGACTCGATGCCATGTGGCAATTAATCGGCTTTTATCTGGGTTGGCTCGGAGGGCCCGGTCGCGGTCGCGCATTAGGTGCCGGCGAGGTCAAGTTTACAGGACAAGTCACCCCAAAAAATAAACTTATCACCTACCGAATTGATATTAAACGCACCATCATGCGTAAACTCGTTATGGGAATTGGTGATGCTGTTATGTTGGTTGATGGTAGAGAAATTTACAACGCAAAAGACTTGCGCGTCGGTTTGTTTACTTCTACCGATAATTTCTAAAATAAAAGGAGAATCATAGTGAGACGTGTTGTGGTGACAGGGCTGGGAATTGTTTGCAGTATTGGCAACAATAAACAGGAAGTACTCACCTCCCTGCGTGAAGGACGTTCTGGCATTAGTTTTTCCCAAGAATATGCCGATCTTGGCTTTCGTTCCCAAGTTCATGGCGCGATCAATTTAGACTTAGATGCACAAATTGATAGAAAAATAAAAAGATTTATGGGAGATGCCGCTGCCTTTAATTATATAGCGATGCGTGAAGCTATTGAAGATGCAGGGTTAGCAGAAACAGACGTATCCAATGAACGCACGGGAATTATTACAGGCTCCGGTGGAGCATCACCTGCTAATCAAGTATTAGCAACGGATTTACTCCGTAGTAAAGGATTACGCAAAGTAGGCCCTTACATGGTCACGCGGACGATGGCAAATACAACATCCGCCTGCTTAGCAACCCCTTTTAAAATTAAAGGAGTCAACTATTCCATCAGCTCTGCCTGTGCAACTAGCGCGCATTGCATCGGTAACGGTTGCGAACTTATTCAACTTGGAAAGCAAGATATTGTATTCGCAGGGGGCGGGGAAGAAGTTCACTGGAGTCTAACGCTATTGTTTGATGCAATGGGCGCGTTATCCTCCAAATATAACGACACCCCACAAACGGCTTCACGCCCGTATGATGCAAACCGCGATGGTTTTGTTGCCTCTGGTGGTGGTGGTATTGTCGTTTTAGAAGAACTGAATCATGCACTTGCACGCGGTGCTAAAATTTATGGTGAAGTTGTCGGTTATGGTGCAACCTCTGATGGTTACGACATGGTACAACCCTCTGGTGAGGGTGCTGTCCGTTGTATTCGTCAAGCCCTTGCAACCACACAAGGCAACATTGACTACATCAACGCACATGGTACCAGTACACCCGTTGGCGATATTCGAGAACTAGAAGCGATTAAAACCGTTTTTGGTAACGAAGCTCCACCCGTTAGCTCAACAAAATCCCTAACAGGACACGCGCTGGGGGCAGCAGGGGTTAACGAAGCGATTTACAGTTTACTGATGATGGAACACAACTTTATCAGTGCCTCAGCCAATATTACCGAATTAGACGCAGGGGCAGCAGGTGTGCCAATTGTTCGCAACTATCAAGAAGCGACACTTAACACCGTTATGTCCAATAGCTTTGGCTTTGGCGGCACCAATGCAACGCTTGTTTTCCAACGCTTTGCTGGATAATAAAGGCAGTTTTAGTAAAAAGGTAGGGTGCATAAACGACAGCGTCATGCACCTGAACGACTTCAATCCGTGGATAATGGTAAAAACCTTATCCACTTCACTACATAAAATAATCACAATAAATAACATTTGCTTAACAAATAGTAAAACTCAAGCACGCATAAAGTCCATTTAAAACCTTACATAAAAATAGAGATAAATCCTTAATCTATAAAACCCAACAAGTTAATTGACATAAATTTTTTTGCAACAACTTAACAGAAAATACAAAAATTTACTTAATCATTAAAAGACTTATCCACGCGACAAATTTACCCGCTCCCCGCTAAAAAAAACCTTCTCACGTTAGGAATCCGCATGAGCCACACTTACGATGCCGCCGATATAGAAGTATTGACGGGACTAGACCCTGTGCGTCGCCGTCCAGGAATGTACACTGACACCAGCCGCCCAAATCACCTTGCCCAAGAAGTTATCGATAACAGCGTTGACGAAGCCCTTGCAGGACATGCCAAACACATAGAAGTCATCCTCCACCGCGATAACTCCCTCAGTGTCAGCGATGATGGGCGCGGAATGCCTGTTGATATTCATCCTGACGAAGGCGTTTCAGGCGTTGAATTAATACTGACGCGATTACACGCGGGGGGGAAATTTTCCAACAAAAACTACCAGTTTTCTGGTGGATTACATGGTGTTGGTGTCTCTGTTGTCAATGCGCTATCCAGCTTCCTAGAAGTCACGATTAAACGCAATGGACAACGTTATCGCATGAACTTTGCCAACGGTGAAAAAACCGATGATTTAAACATTATTGGGCATTGTGAAAAACGCAGCACAGGAACAACCGTGCGTTTTTTACCTAATCCCAACTACTTTGACACCGCAACTTTTTCGCTAACCCATTTAATTCACGTATTGCGAGCAAAAGCCGTACTTTGTCCCCGCTTAACCGTCAGTTTTGAAGACGAAAATACGGGAGAAAAACAAACATGGTGCTATGCAGATGGTCTAACAACCTATTTACTAGACCATTTACAACAAGCAGACTGTTTACCAGAAACCCCCTTTACAGGACGGTTTACAGGAACGACAGAAGCCGTTGAATGGGCATTAACATGGCAAGCGGAAGAAATCCCATCACTGACTGAAAGCTATGTCAACTTAATTCCCACCGCACAAGGTGGAACACATGTTAATGGTTTACGCAGTGGTTTATTAGAAGCCCTGCGCGAATTTTGCGACTATCGCAACCTACTCCCGCGTGGAGTCAAACTGGCGGCAGAAGATGTATGGAATTGTTGTGCTTACGTTTTATCTTTAAAAATCAGTGAACCACAATTTTCAGGACAAACCAAAGAACGCCTTGCCTCGCGTGCTTGCGCAAGCTTTGTGATGGGCGTAGTGCGCGACACATTAAGCGTGTGGTTAAATCAACACGTGGAAACAGGCGAAAAAATCGCCGAGTTAGTTATCAGCCATGCGCAAAAACGCCTAAAAGCAGAAAAAAAAGTCGTCCGCAAAAAAGCCACAAACGGCCCAGCATTACCTGGAAAACTTGCCGATTGCAGCCTACAAGATACAACCCGCACAGAATTATTTTTAGTGGAAGGTGATTCTGCGGGTGGCTCTGCTAAACAAGCACGAGATAGAACTTTTCAAGCGGTTATGCCCTTGCGCGGTAAAATTTTAAATACGTGGGAAGTTGACTCTGCTGAAGTTTTAGCCTCACAAGAGGTGCATGACATCGCCGTTGCAATTGGTGTTGACCCCGGAAGCCCTGATTTAGCGGATTTACGTTATGGCAAAGTCTGTATTTTAGCGGATGCCGATTCAGACGGCGCGCATATTGCGACACTGCTTTGTGCTTTATTTGTTAAACATTTCCGTCCCTTAGTAGTGGCGGGGCATGTTTATATCGCAATGCCGCCCTTGTATCGTATCGATATCGGTAATCATATTTACTACGCCTTGAATGATGAAGAAAAAGAAGGAATTTCAAACCGCATCGTGGCTGAAAAGAAAAAAGGCAAAATTAACGTACAACGTTTTAAAGGCTTGGGCGAAATGAATCCGTTGCAACTGCGCGAAACAACGATGGCAGTGGATACGCGCCGTTTAGTGCAATTAACACTAGACGAACTGGAAACCGATAAAATGCTAGATATGTTGTTGGCGAAAAAACGGGCAACCGATAGACGTGGATGGCTAGAAACCAGAGGAATGATAGAACCTTAAGAAATAACTTAAAAACTCAACTCATTATAATCCTCCCTTTTAACAAAGAGGGAGAGAAAACAAGAAATTTAACCTAACTATATTTTGCTCCGTATTTATAACATGCTCTATTTTAGGAGTATTTTTCAATGTATCGGTTTTTATTGACCCTTTTTATTTTTTATACGCTCATCATTCAATACAGTATTGCCGAACCGCAAACCACCGTTGCCAGCCCGCCCGAAACGGCAACGCAGAAAAACCAGAATTTTCCACCTGTTCTTAATGCCGCAGGGTTAGAAGAACGCAAACAAGTTATCAAAGATAATTGGACAGCGTTGCAATATAGTCGTGACGCTATCACCGTTTTAACCAAACAACTTGAAAATAAAATCCGTGAGCTAGATGCCTCAAAAATTACATCGGCACTGCTAGAAAATGCAGAAATCGATAGAGATGCCGCCGCTATTGAATTAGAAAAGATACTCCAAGAATATAAAACCACAGAAACAACTATTTCTAATCAAAAAAACGCCAGCCATGAAGTAACAATGCAATTGGCAGAATTGCAAAAAACACCGCTAACTGCACCTGAAGAAATTGCACAACAACAGCAAAAAATCACCGCTTTAAAAAATCAACTAACTTCACTACAAGCAACAACAACCGTTGAAGAAGCCTTTTTGCAAGTGATGCAAGAACGCCTGAATATTGCGCAAGAACGCTTAAACCTGCTCACAGAATGGCACAATGCACTCGACAAAGCCTATCAAGAACGACAAAAAGCCAGTTTAGAAACCCAACTACAACAAGATAAACAACGTTATCAAGCATTGGCTGTTACGCTGCGCCAACAATTGACTAAAAAACAGGAATTAGACTCGTTTAAACAGTATTTTGCTTTAGAAGCCAAAATTCAAGAAGCGGATGAAATGACGCAATATGTAGCCCATAACTTTCGGCTACATTTATTGCAAAAAAACTTAATTGAATTTACACAATATCTAGCACAACGTTTAACAGAGCATGAACCTGAAGTTGTAGAAAAAAATTTAGAAAATATGTTGTTAGACACGGGAAAGATTATAGATGAATTAAAAACCGTACAACATTTTTTAGAAAATCGGGGGAATTTATTACAACAGCAATTAGAATTAATACGCAAACGTAACGAGACACTAAGCGGTGAAATTTTAAGAGATAATCAAGAAGCAGAAAAAATTATCAACACGTTAAATGAAAAATTACAACAACAAAGCATTGAAGTCTCAATCCTGTTGCAAGCGACTGATAATTTAGTCACAAAGTTGACAACAAGTTATCAAGATAGCGTGACACGTTTATTGTTAAGACAACGGAATTTACCTGATTCACAAGAAGAATGGCAACGTTTAGGAACAGATATTAGTCATGTACCTAATTTGTTGTTACAAGAGTATCAACTAACTTTACAGGGATTTCATAGAACTTTTGAACAAACGCCCTTGCATCGTTGGGGATTGCTGAGTGTTGGGGTGATTATTTGGCTCGTTTTATTTATTTGGATTCGACAAGCCCTCTTTCGTTTATTTGCACAATTAAATGAAGTTAATAACCGTTCTTTTGCGGCGAGTTTATTTCTTACAGGCTTACGTTTACTGCATTTAAATGCCATAGGCATTGCAGTCATTGGGGTATTTTGTTTGTTATTATGGCTTACACAACCGACTAAAAATACTATCTTAGTGAGCCTAAGTTTTGTTTTTTTATGGTTAGGCATCAAATTTCCTATTAATCTGCTATGGCTGCTTTTTTCTAGCAAAATACTCACCAAAACGCCGAATCGTTCACGTAGTTATCGTCAATTACGTTTATTTATTATCCTGATTGCTGTTTTTTCAATGATAACGGGATTAGGACATATTTTACCTATTGCAACAGTCACTCGTGATTTGTTAGATACTTGTTTTATGCTGTTCTTATCGTGGACATTAATTCCCATTATGCACATTCGCAACCTATTGCTTACAACCTTAGAAAAGGTGATGAAAGGCTATTGGTTGTTGGTCTTGCGTTTTGTGAGTTTATTAGTGCCATTAGCTGTGTTGGCGGTGTCAATTTTAGGCTTGTTGGGATATTTAAATTTAGGCTGGTACGTTGCTGAACATTTAACCGTGTCCTTATTGGTATTAATCGGATGGTTGACGATACGCGGTTTATTAATTGACCTGACTAATATTTTAAAAAATATGGCGTTAAAGCATAGTGAATTTGGCTTGTTATGGACGCAAGATATTATTCCATTAGTGCAGAAAATAACTTTTATCCTTTTATTTTTCATTGTGTTATTAGTGTTATTTTGGGCGAATGGGTGGTATAACGATTTTGCCGTGCGCAATAGTTTAGAAACCTTTTTAACATACCCTTTGTTTAAGATTGGTGAAACAAAAATTACCGTTAGTATTATCACGGTTTCCCTGATAACTCTTTGGTTTGTATTTTGGTTTGGTGGCTGGGCTAGACGTATTACATATCGCTGGATTTATATCAATGTTAATGATTTGGGTGTTAGACATAGTTTATCGGTCTTCACACAATATATGGTTATTTTAGTTGGATTATTAATTGTTTTTCAGATTATTGGCATTGATTTAACCACATTAACCATTTTTGCAGGTGCATTAGGGGTTGGATTAGGTTTTGGGTTACAAACGATTTTTAATAACTTTATCAGTGGCATTATTTTGTTGGTTGAACGGCCATTAAAAACAGGTGATTTGGTTAATATTGGCGATAAATATGAGGGGGAAGTTGCTAATATCGGTATTCGTTCACTGGTGGTGAGAAAATGGGATAATCAGGAAGTGATTGTGCCTAATGCGGATATTATTACTAATTCATTTACAAACTGGACGCATTCCGATGATATTGTACGTTTTACCCTGCGCTTACGTATTAGTTATGACAGCGACCCCTATCACGTCATCAAAATATTAACCAAGGTTTTACAAGACAGCCCTGATATTGTCACCGCGCCCCCTGTATCCCAAGTTAATTTATGGGAGTTTGGTGATTCGTGGATGGTTTTTCGCGTGGATTATCACATTAATGTTAGAACAAATAGTGTGTTACAAAGTCGTAATCGGTTGACTTTACACATTTGGGATGCGTTAAAAGCCGCTGACATTCGGATGTCTTATCCACAACATGAGTTGTATGTAAAAAACTTATTAGTGGACAAAGCAGATGCACAAGAACTATTTGATAATAAATCAGATTATCAGGGGATGAGTTAAATAAAAGCGGTGTATTAGGTCATTCAGTTAGTCACTGCATTTCTGAACAGGTAACGTATAATGCGTTTTATTTTTTCCTTCCCTGTGTTAAAGGATTGTTATGGCGTTTTGGAGTCAATTTTGGACACACACCGCGTGGGGTGTTTGTCTTAGTTTATTATGGTTTACCTTGCCCGGATGGGGAGTTGCACGTTTATTAGGTTTTGCGCGTCATCCCGCACCGTTATCAACGCTACTTATCGCGCCTGCGTTAGGATTGTGTACTTATGGCAGTTTTTCTTTATTAATTAATGCAATTTTTCCTTATCATTTTATTACGTTAATATTTTCATGGCTTGGGTTTCAGCTACTGGTCTGGGGGTGGATGTGGCGATATCCCGTGTCCACAACAGAAGCGTTTTGCCCGATTACCAATAAGTACGCGATAGGCTTATTGTTGGGGGCGGGGGTTTGGTCGCTATTACCTACCCTGCAAATTGTGCCTTTTTTTCGGCACGATGGTTTATACGTGTTAGAAATGATTTTTGATCATGCCAAAGTAGCCTTGGTTGATAGCATTGCGCGTGAGGGTTTATTACCAGTAAATCCGTATTACGCACCTGATGGCGAAACAATTCCGCTTATTTATTATTACACTTGGCATTTTCTCGCGTCCCAACTCAAAATGCTGAGTGCCATAAATGGCTGGTCGGCTGAAGTTGCTTTTAACTGGTTTACAGGGTTTGCAGTCATTGGGTTTTTGAGTGGTCTAGCCATTCGCATCAGTCAAAAAGTAATGGCTGGTTTTTTTGTGTTACTGTTGGGTATCTGCGCACAACCATTCGTTTTAACGGATTTTTTCGGCGAGTGGATTGCAGGAAAACTTCTTTTACCAGACCACCCCGCAGAGGTCTTGTGGCTACAAATGGCATGGGTTCCACAACATGTGTTATCTGCGCTCGCTGTTTTAATGGGTTTATTTTTAATGGCGCGGTTATTAACCAAAACAACCTTGCAACCTGTGTATGCCGCCATATTAGGGCTTACTGTTGCAACGGGATTTGGTGCGTCAACATGGGTAGGTGGCATTGGATTAGCCTTTGCTAGTCCTATATTATTATTAGCAATTTTATTACTCCGCTTACCTTTTGTACAATATCTAACCCTTATCAAAAACAGTTTGATTGCCTTAGAGCCTGTCATCAAATAAGAAGGGTTAAAGGTTCAAGCCAAAAGAATCAAGGTAGAAGCCAAATAAACCCCACTTAAGAAATTCCTAGCGCGTTTATCATATCGTGTAGCTATGGCGCGGTATTGCTTTAATTTACCGAAGAAATGCTCGATTAAATAACGTGCCTTATAAAGGACTTTATCATAGTCAGGTGGATTTAAACGATTTTTCCTGAACGGAATCACAGGTTCTATGCTTTTCTGTTTTAAAACATCTCTAACCCGTTCATCAGCATCATAAGCCTTATCAGCCAATAAAGCGTTTGCCTTTATCTGAGGAATAAGAGCATCAGCCCCTTCAAGGTCGCTTGCCTGTCCCGCAGTCAAAAAAAAAGGGTCGGATTGCCCAGTGCGTCAACAACGGAGTTAATCTTGGTACTTAAACCCCCTGCGCTACGTCCAATGGCTTCATCTGCACCACCACCACTACTATGTTGATGCGCTCTAACTATTGTGCTGTCTATCATGGCATATTCATTATCGGCATCGGCACTTAGTATCTTGAAAACACGTTCCCAGACACCTTTTTTAGACCAACGACTGAAGCGGGTATGGACGACACGGAAATCACCAAAGCGTTCGGGGAGGTCGCGCCAAGGAATGCCACTGCGATAACGGAATAGAACAGCATCAATAAACAAGCGGTTATCTTTAGCCGTCATCCCGACATGTCCTTTACGCCCAGGGAGTAGCGGTTCTAGTTTTGACCATTGTTCATCGGTTAAGGCATAGCGACGACTCATTGTTTTATCCTTGGCGATATCTGGGTATATATTTATAATATAACACTTTTTACTATTTGATGACACGCTCTAGGTATGACAACCCTTTTTTCTTTGCCCTTATTAATTTCTC
Organism: Beggiatoa leptomitoformis; assembly: GCF_001305575.3. Classification (NCBI taxonomy): domain Bacteria; kingdom Pseudomonadati; phylum Pseudomonadota; class Gammaproteobacteria; order Thiotrichales; family Thiotrichaceae; genus Beggiatoa; species Beggiatoa leptomitoformis. The sequence continues at coordinate 343,007 of NZ_CP012373.2, read as the reverse complement.
AAGTATCAGGCCCTTCGCTGGCAGAATCACAATTACCTTTTGGGTTTGAAATTTACAATTCCACCGCGCTCGCCTCACGTGAGGTATTTAAAGGACAACTCATTCATATTATTGCTTTCTGGGTGCAATATTTACCCTTGAGTTTAGGTATTAGTTATCTATTAGGGATTTTTGGCCTGTTTGCCTATCGTGGGCAGAATGAAGAAGCAAGAAATTTCCACTACTTATCTGTTGCAGGCACAATAGGCTTTTTACTCGTTACATTATTTATAAAAAGCACATTTTGGAATAATAGTTTTGGCTGGCGTGCGGTTTTACCACCGCTGATGTTATTACTAATTTGGGCAGGGGTTGCGGCGAGCTTGCCATATACGGCCGTTTTAACCCATTGGCGAGAAAAAGCTTTGTTTGTCCGTTGGCGGCGCGCTATCCCTGTGATTTTAACCTGCGGCATAACAATCGGGATTTTAGCGACTATTCGAATAATGCATTTGCCGTTGCATTTTCAAAACGCAACGCCAGAAGAAATTAGCTTACATCAGGGATTTCTCAAACAATATCAAGCATGGGAAACCGTCCGCACCTTAACCCAACCTAGCGATATTGTGCAATCTAATCCTGATGGGTATCTCGCGCTAACACCATGGCCAGCAACACTACCCTATGCTTTATTTGCTGACCGTAAAATAGCCTACGCCAATATAGAATATGCAACGGTGTTTGCTTATCGTTATGATGCTGAAAAAAATAAACAGCAATATCAGATTATTCGCAGTGCTTTCGCCGCACCAGTAGAAGCAAAAACCTTACTCACCCTGCGAGACCAATACAATATAAAAGCCCTGTTAGTCGACCAACATGATTCCATCTGGCAATCACCTTATATTGAACAATCAGGTGTTTATCAGCTAGCGTATCAAAATGATGACTATAAAGTTTATTTGGCTAATAAACCCTAGTTATTTAAATGCTAACGGACAACACCACTCAAAAGCGATGTTGTCCGTTATTTGAGAGGATACGACGTACACGCGCTTATATCGCGCCGCGTAACTCTTTATGCACAACAACAGTCCGTGCTAAGGCTTCTTCTAAAGAAACTTTGACATTTTTGGGTTTTAAAGTTTTGGATTCATCCGCTACTTTAACCACTTTATCGCCAGCCCCTAAGCCTTTAAAGTCCCCTTTTTCTAACCCAAGCATTTCATTAAACTCATTCCACACAACCCCTTCAACTAAGGGATATAAGTAGGCAAGATGACCTTCAATTTCAACAACTAACTTTTCTTTGATATTTTCCACAAAGAAAAACAAAGGAATACCCGCCGCACATTGTGCGAGATACTTTTCACAAAACAAGGAGATGCTTTCTAATTTCTGCAAGTGTCCCGCGAAAAACTCAATTTTTTCGCCTTTTGCTGTTAACACTACTTGTTTAATTACTGCCTCAGGCGTTCCGCGTGTTCCGTGAATGGTTAATTTGCCTTCTTGCAGAATCAAATCACCCCGATAAACCAATGTATCAGAGCTTTCTGCTTTTTCACAGATAGAAACCTGCCATGTTAAATTTTGTGCCTGAATATTTTCTAGAAAATTACTCATAAATAGACCTTAAGTGGGTGTGAATAATCAATAATTATTAACATCATTCATCTGCGGTACAACTACATCTTATATTATAATACTTGGGCTAATCAGTAAAAATAAAAAAAGACCTTCCCACTCAAGTAATTGAGTAGGAAAGTTAAATGTCTACTGACTAAGCAATAGACGGTTGCAAGGGGGTTTTCCAAGGGGCGGGCTGACGAACGGCCGACCAAATAGGACTTTCAATAGTCAATGCTAATTGGCGCACGAGTTCTAACATGCCTTCATAACCTTCATAACCAAACTCGCGTTCTTGGTTAATATCCAAGAAGGGAATTTTAGCTTTTAGCGCAGTGTACATATTTCGACCACCCGCAATCAGAATATCTGCCTTGTATTCCTTAAAGACATTCAGTAACGCACGCGGGTTGCCATCATCAATCATTTTGGCATCCTTGCCCATAATTTCCTTGATCCGTTCCTTATCTTCTTCCGTAGATTTTTTTGTGCCTGTAGCAACAACGACCATGCCTAAATCCTGCAAAGCAGACACCACAGACCATGATTTAACACCACCCGTATAAAGCAACACTCGCTTACCTTTTAAGCGTTCCCGCCAAGGGATAAGTGCCGCACGGATACGTGTTTCTTCACGCACGATTAACTTTTCAGTGCGTTCAATCAAGTCTGGGTCATTAATGACACGCGCAAAATCACGGAGGGCTTGAGAAGTATCCGTAATGCCGTAAAAACTACCCTCAAACCAAGGAATTTTGTACTGATCTTCGAGTTTACGTGCCACATTTAACATGGCCTTAGAACAGACCATCATCGTCACTTCGGCGCGGTGCATGGTTTGCACTTCTCTATAACGCGCATCGCCTGATAAGGTACAGAGAACCCGTAAACCCAATTCATCTAAGAGGGGCAAAACATGCCAAAACTCGCCCGCAATATTATATTCACCGACCAAATTAACGCTGTGAACTTTCATACCAGCGTTTTCTGTACAGGTTGGCAGGGGGTCAGGTTCGCGTGTACCGACCACGTATTTGACCATCGCCTCGCCACCGATACGATTACCTAAATTCTTTGTGCCATAAAAACCAGCAGAATCAACAGGTACAACAGGTGTACCCCACCGTTCCTGAGCAGATTTACACACAGCCTCAATATCATCACCAATCAACGCGGGAACACAAGTGTTATACACAAATACCGCTGAAGGATTATGTTCTTCAACAGCTTGTTTAATCGCATGAAATAGGCGTTTTTCTGCCCGTCCCATAATAATATCGTTTTCGGTTAAATCGGTTGTCATGCCTAAACGATACAATGTTGAACCAGATGAACGTGTACCGCGATTGTCCCAAGAACTGCCCGCACAGGCGATAGGACCATGAACGATATGAGCAACATCCGCAATGGGTAACAAAGCGATTTGTGCGCCGTCAAACGCGCAACCACCCGCCGTTGAACCCGGCTTAGGACGTGCGCAGCCTGATTTTTCTTTCTTATTGTGCGTACATGCTGGCTCATTGAGCAATTCAGCAATATCTTTCGCCTTCATGGTCATGGGCTAACCCCGTTTATGTCGTTTGATGTATTGGTACACTAGAGTTTAGCAAAGGCTATGCCATTTAAAGTTAAGTTATTAATCAACAAATTAACTATTATCAGGATTGTAAGGAAGATAACAATTTATACGGTTTTAAAGCGGGGAAGAGTGAAATATAACTAACATTATTAATAGATTAATAATTTTGTCAGTTTTTGTCGTTTTTTTAGGCGATGGCGGTTAGTTGGGCTACGTTTTCTTGTTTTCATATTAAATTAAAAACGAAGAAAACATATAGCAACAGTACTATAAAAAGATTAAATAGAATATCAGTAAAAAGAGCGCATCAATAGAACAATTTGCTCGTTATTACTTCTGAATTTATGCGCATAGTTTATTGTCCATTCAATGTATTTTTATTTCCTTCCACATCATTAGCATCCATTTTTGATGCACCAGTTGCGCGTAAGGTATTCCCATCCCCTTTAATTTTATTTTTACTAATGCTTGTTACAGGTGTTTGTTCTGCCTTAATACGGGCTTTTACCCCTGTTTTATTTGCACTAAAATCTGCTAAGCCTAAACGGTCTTTTAAAAAATAAAGGGCAATACCCCCTAATATCACTAGACCACTAACAATAATCAACACAATTAATACATTTTCGCTCATGATAATTCCTTAATTTTAAAAACTATAGCAACAGTACTATAACCTGAGTTTTGCTTGGTAACGAGCAAAAGAATTCTCAAATGAATTTTATTCCTCAGCGCGTTGTGATAAATCATGAAAAGCAATAATTTGTGTCAGTAATCGATTTGTATCGACGAGTTCAGCAATCCACGCCGCTGGAGCGACGCGGTAGGCATTCCCACGCTAGAGCGTGGGAACGAGGAAAACGTAGGGTGGAATAGCGTAGCGTATTCCACCATAAAACGCCACAAATAGCTGAGTTTATGCAGAAAGCTTGCACTGTTGTGGAATACGGCTTGCGCCTATTCCACCCTACAATAATCATTTTAAAGTGCGTTAGCTATAATTAAATACACTACCGTTTTAACAAAAAAACCTTCTAGGCTTTTAATGCCTAGAAGGTTTCAGCACTACAATAAATCAATTTCTATCTTATTGAATTTTTGGTGCTAATGTACCATTTTGATATAGACTTACCATCTTTTCTAATGATAATGGTTTGACTTTGTCCGCCATCCCTGCACAACCAAAGGCTTCAAAGCGCGCTTTGCAAATCTCTTTCATGGCTTTTGTGGTTGCCTTAAAGAATTTGCGAGGGTCAAACTCTTTAGGGTTGTCGTGCATGGTTTTACGCATCGCGCCCGTCGATGCCATGCGTAAGTCAGTATCAATATTAATTTTCCGCACGCCGTGTTTAATCCCTTCGACGATTTCCGCAACAGGTACGCCATAGGTTTGTCCCATGTCGCCACCATATTTGTTGATGATTTCTAACCAATCTTGTGGCACAGAAGATGAGCCGTGCATCACAAGATGTGTATTCGGTAAACGGGCATGAATTTCTTTAACGCGGGCAATGGCTAAAATATCACCCGTAGGTGGACGGCTAAATTTATACGCGCCGTGACTTGTCCCAATCGCAATCGCTAACGCATCTACGCCTGTTTTTTTCACAAAATCAACAGCTTGTTCTGGGTCGGTTAAAAGTTGGTCATGCGATAAAATCCCTTCTGCACCAACACCATCTTCTTTTCCAGCCGTGCCACTTTCTAATGACCCTAAACAGCCTAATTCCCCTTCTACAGAAACACCCGCCGCATGGGCAATTTCTACCACGCGCCGTGTTACATCAACGTTATAGTCATAGCTTGCTGGGGTTTTCATATCCGCAAGTAATGAGCCGTCCATCATGACGGAGCTGAAACCACTTTGCATAGAACGAATGCAAACAGCAGGCTCTGCGCCATGGTCTTGGTGCATGACAACGGGAATATGGGGATACATTTCTAACGCGGCGAGTACTAAATGCCGCAAAAAGGGTTCGCCTGCGTAAGAGCGCGCGCCTGCGGAGGCTTGTAAAATAACAGGACTATTAGCTTCATCAGCCGCTTGCATAATGGCTTGAATCTGCTCCATATTATTTACATTAAAAGCAGGCAAACCATAACTATGTTCTGCTGCATGGTCAAGTAGTTGTCTTAGGGATATTAACGCCATTCTGCGTTCTCCTCTCAGTTTGTGGTAAAGCGTCAAAAGGGGAAATTATACCGTTGCTTGGCAAAATTACCCCTATTTAGCGTATTTTTTATAATGAGTCAGTTTTGATTATTTTAGTCGTGATGTAGCGGGATTTATTTAATGTATTTTCAGGATAAATCCCCCTCAACCCTAATTTTCGCAATTAGACATTGATTAGCGTTTTTTCGTCTCCGACACAAATAACTTTCATCAAATTTGTCCCGCCAGAGATACCGCGTAAATCTCCTTTAGTAATAATAACTAAATCGCCATCACTAACCGCCCCGCTGGATTGTAAGCGGTTTAATACCGCATGATTGACTTCAACAATGTCAAATGCCGCTAAATCTAAATGTACGGGGTAAACCCCGCGATAAAGCGTTACCTTTTGGCATGTTTCTAAATGGCGAGAAAACGCATAAATTGGAATGCCAGAACTAATCCGTGACATCCACAAAGGTGTTGAACCTGATTCTGTTAGGGAAACAATGGCTTTTACGTCTAAATGGTTGGCTGTGTACATGGTCGCCATCGCAATGGCTTCATCAATGCGCCCAAAATGTAAGGCTAAACGGTGGTCAGATACGCGAGTCATCGGCTGTTTTTCGGCTTCCTGACACACCCGATCCATTGCAATAACCGCTTTATCAGGATATTTACCTGATGCGGTTTCAGCGGAGAGCATAACGGCATCCGTCCCATCAAACACGGCGTTAGCAACATCAGAGACTTCAGCACGGGTTGGAATGGGATTTTCAATCATGGATTCCATCATCTGTGTAGCGGTGATGACGACTTTATTTAAATCACGGGTTTTTTTAATCAGCATTTTTTGCACTGCAGGCAGTGCCGCATCGCCAATTTCTACGCCTAAATCCCCGCGTGCTACCATGATAACATCCGCCGCACGGATGATTTCTTCATAATTTGTAACAGCTTCTGCACGTTCAATTTTCGCAACAATACCCGCTTTACTGCCTGCTGCTTGTAATAAACGTCGTGCTTCATGCACATTTTCTGCACTGCGCGGAAAAGAAATGGCTAAATAATCCACGCCCATTTTAGCCGCAGCAATTAAATCAGTGCGGTCTTTATGGGTGAGGGTTTCGGCGGACAATCCGCCACCTAAGCGATTAATTCCTTTGTTATTAGATAACGTTCCCCCCACTTGCACACGGCAGAAAATTAGCGTTTGCTCGACTTTTTCCACCCCTAAAACAATCCGTCCATCATCAAGCAGTAGGGTGTCATTTGCCCGTACATCACGCGGTAGTTGTTTATAGGTTAGACCGACGCGCTCTTGTGTTCCCGCATCGCTAGGACACGCCGCATCAAGAATAAAGTTGTCGCCTTCACTCAGGGTGATGCGCCCTGTTTGAAACTTTTCAATGCGGATTTTAGGCCCTTGTAAATCCGCCATAACGGCGACATGTCGCCCTAATGCTCGCGCACATTGTCGCACGGCATCAAAGCGTTGTTGGTGGTTTTCAACCGTTCCATGGGAGAAGTTTAAACGGACAATATCGACACCTGCTTGAATAATCTTTTCTAACATTGCAGGCGCGTCAGTAGCAGGACCTAAGGTCGCGATGATTTTAGTACGGCGTGGCATAAGCCTTTCCTTTGGTGAATCGTTATTTTTATAAATATAGTTTATAGGTTTTTAGGGAATTATAAAATTAAGTATTTTTATTGATGATATTAGAAAATATCGTCTGCTTGTTATAATCCTCAATGAAAACAATAGTAGCTCCGATGTGATTTTCTATCTTTTTGGAAAAAGATAAAGGAGGGACGGCGCAATCTTCAAAAAATTTGCCTTGCGGGTCGGAGGCGTTTATCGAGCAAATCCGATTATCGCGTCGATGCCACGTACCGCTATCAACGCGGCGAATTAAACACAGAAATTCGTTAATCGAATTTTTACCGTTATTTTTAAATGAAAACGCGGATAATCTGGAAGGGGTTGTTCGCGTTTTTGTTTGGGTGGGGTTTTTAAAAAGATGATTTTGTGTAAAGGATATTCTCGCGAATCAAGGTTTGTAACCTTAACCCAATGTTTTGCTAACTTTAAGGTTATGAAACGTTCAGGTGCAGGTTACAAACCTGCACCTGCTTGGTGTTGACATATTCAAAATGATGGTGTGGAATCAACTTTAAACTGAAAAAAATTTTTGGCTTTCCTTATCACTAGAAATAGTGGCTTAGACCATTTTATTTGGACTAGATACACGGAAAGAACAAAAAATTGCGAGGTTTGGGGTGCTTAATTGGGGTGCCTAATTTGTACTTTAGGCTTTGTTGCCAATGATCCACGATAATAACGTGGAAACTACAAAGCGTATCTCTAAATAAAAAGGAGTTTTTCTGATGAAAATGTTATTGAAACTAACTGTCCCTGCAATCATTGCAATAAGCAGCAATGCCTTAGCGGCTGATTCCAGTTTCCCAGACGGTTATTTCAAGCTCACAACTCAGTTCCGCGAGGGTAAGAATGAATGTCTTGAAGGCAACCAAGTGAACGGCTCAATGAATGGTGCGGCGTTTATGGACAAATGTCAGAACGTATCTGGTCAGTTGTGGAAAGCAACCCCAGCCGAGAATGGATACTTCAAACTCACCACCCAATTCCGTGAGAGCAACAACGAATGCCTTGAAGGCAATCAAGTCAAGGGCTCAATGAATGGCGCGGCGTTTATGGACAAATGTCAGAACGTATCTGGTCAGTTGTGGAAAGCAACCCCAGCCGAGAATGGATACTTCAAACTCACCACCCAATTCCGTGAGAGCAACAACGAATGCCTTGAAGGCAATCAAGTCAAGGGCTCAATGAATGGCGCGGCGTTTATGGACAAATGTCAGAACGTATCTGGTCAATTGTGGAAGTTTCAGCAGTAAATTCTGTATTATTTCCGTACACGCGAATCAAGGTCTGTAACCTTAACCTAATGTTTTGCTAACTTTAAGGTTATGAAACGTTCAGGTGCAGGTTTGTAACCTGCACCTGCTTGGGGAAGAAAACCGCCAAATCTACCTCGAATGGCTGGAGGAATACTGCCGCCGCCATGAAATCGAGATACTCGCCTATTGTCTGTTGTCTAATGACCAACCACATTCACCTTGTCGCCGTTCCCGCGAAAAACATAAAAACCTATGACAATCAAAAAATCTGAACTCTATTCTTCTCTTTGGGCAAGCTGCGATGAACTGCGTGGCGGTATGGATGCCAGTCAATACAAAGATTATGTGCTGGTGATGTTGTTTATTAAATACGTCAGCGATAAATACGCGGGGCAACCGTTTGCGCCTGTCATCATTCCAGAAGGTGCGAGTTTTAAGGATATGGTGGCGTTGAAGGGGAAGGCTTCCATTGGTGATGATATTAATAAGAAAATCATCGCGCCGTTGGCAGAGAAAAATAAACTCGCCAGTATGCCTGATTTCAACGACCCTGAAAAATTGGGTTCTGGCAAAGATATGGTTGAACGTCTGAGCAATCTTATCGCTATTTTTGAAAATAAAGCCTTAGATTTTAGTAAAAACCGTGCGGATGGGGATGATATTCTTGGCGATGCTTATGAGTATTTGATGCGCCATTTTGCGACTGAGAGCGGCAAGAGTAAGGGACAATTTTATACGCCGTCAGAAGTCAGTCATGTTATGTCGAGAATTATCGGCATTGGTGAAGCAAACACCAGCGGCGATACTACAGTTTATGACCCCACTTGTGGCTCTGGTTCTTTGTTGTTAAAAGTCGCCGATGCGGCAAAAACCCCCGTGTCTTTATACGGTCAAGAAAAAGATGCGGCTACCAGTGCGTTGGCGCGTATGAATATGATTTTACATAACAATCCTACTGCGGTGATTGAGCGGGAAAATACTTTATCCACACCTAAGTTTATGAATGAAGGCAGCCTGAAAATTTTTGATTTCGTGGTTGCGAATCCGCCGTTTAGTGATAAACGCTGGAGTACGGGGGTTAATACTGAGCAAGACCCGCATCAGCGTTTTATATATGGTGTGCCGCCTGATAAAAATGGCGATTATGCCTATTTGTTGCACATTATTCGCTCGTTAAAAAATCGCGGTAAAGGCGCGTGTATTCTGCCGCATGGGGTGTTATTTCGCGGTAATGCTGAGGCGGTTATTCGTGAGAATATTGTACGCAAGGGCTTGATTAAGGGCATTATTGGCTTGCCTGCTAATTTGTTTTATGGCACGGGTATTCCTGCGTGCATTATTGTGATTGATAAGGAAAACGCAGAGCATCGTAAAGGTATTTTTATGATTGATGCGGGTAAGGGCTTTGTTAAAGATGGCAATAAAAACCGTCTGCGTGAGCGCGATATTCATAAAATCGTGGATGTGTTTAATAAGCAAATGGATATTGATGGCTACAGTAGAATGGTCGCGTTCAATGAGATTGAAAAAAATGAGTTTAATTTAAATATTCCGCGTTATATTGACAGCAGTGAAGCAGAGGATTTACAGGATATTGCAGCGCATTTATTGGGCGATATTCCCAAGGCGGATATTGAGGCATTGCATAGTTATTGGGCGGTTTGTCCCGCGCTTAAATCCGCGTTATTTGCGCCTGCGAAACGGTGCGCGGATTATTTGAGTTTGCAAGTCGCTAAGGATGAGATTAAAACCCGCATTTATCAGCATCCTGAATTTACCAGTTATATGAACAACATGCGTCAAGTGTTTCAATTATGGGAACAGCGCAGCACTGCCGACTTAAAAGCATTGCAAGCGGGCTATCATCCTAAAGAAATCATTCGCACACTGAGTGAAGCCTTGTTGACGGCTTACGCGGATAAGGCATTGATTGACCAGTATGCGGTTTATCAGCATTTAATGAGTTATTGGTTTGAAGTGATGCAAGATGATGCGTATTTGATTGCGGCGGACGGTTGGCAGGCGACGATTGACCGCATTCTTGAGGAAAAGAAGAATAAAGACGGCAACGTTACCAAAACCATTGATAAAGGTTGGGCGTGTGATTTAATCCCTAAATCATTGGTCATTAAGCATTATTTTTCTGAGCAACAGCAAGCGATTGACGCGTTGAATGCTGAACTGGAAACCGTGCAAAGTCAGAAGACTGAACTGGAGGAAGAACACGGCGGTGAGGAGGGTTTTTTTGCAGAATTGGATAGAATCAATAAGGGCAGTATTACGGCGCGACTCAAGGAAATTAAAGGCGATGCAGAAGCCAAACCAGAGCAGGAAATTCTCAAGCAGTATTTGCACCTTTTGGACAGTGAAGCCGATAATAAGAAAGCGGTTAAAGTCATGGAGAATCAATTGGATGTTGATTTGTTAGACTTTTATCCGACGCTTACCGAAGAACAGATTAAGCAGTTGGTGGTGGATGATAAATGGATGGCGCGGATTGACCAAGATGTTCATTCTGAAATGGATCGCATTAGTCAGCATCTCACGCAGCGCATCAAGGCATTGGCGGAACGGTATGAAATCCCCTTATCGCAACAAACCGAGAAAGTGGCAGAATTAGAGCAAACAGTAACGGCGCATTTGGAAAAAATGGGGTTTGTATGGCACTGAAAGCGGGATATAAACAGACTGAGGTTGGGGTGATTCCTGTGGATTGGGAGGTTAGTGAACTTAAGGATATAATTTTGGATATGCTTCAAGGTGTTAATACCGCAATCGATAAACCAGAATATGTAAATAGTGGTAGTGGAATCCCAATTCTTAAGGCGAATAATATTATTGATAAAGAAGTGAGATTTAATGGAGCAGATCACATTTCTAAAAAAACTTTCTCCACATATAGTGACAGATATAAGTTAAAGAAAAATGATTTTTTATTCTCTAATATAGGCGCTCGTTTAGGTACAGGTTCACTGTTATCAGTGGAAACAGAATGCAGCTTTGCATGGAATGTAATGAGAATTATTCCAAATACAAATAAAATTATTCCAAGCTACTTATCTTCAGTAGTTAATTCCCCAAAGATTTCTCAAAACATAAAAGATAATCAGTCTGGGTCAGGAATGGGTTTTGTACCAAAGAGTGTTATGAGGAAGATTAAAATACCTCTTCCAAATATGCTGGAAGAACAAACCGCCATAGCCAATGTTTTAAGCGATGCCGATGCCTTGATTCAATCGCTCACCCGCCTCATCGCCAAAAAACGCCAGATAAAACAAGGTGCGATGCAAACCCTGCTCAACCCCTATGAAAATGGTCGCTTAAAAGCGGGGTGGGCGACTATAACGTATGACGAAGCATTTAACTTTCTATCAACTGCATCCTTTTCCAGAAGCGAATTAAGTAACAGTGGAGAATATGGATATATTCATTATGGAGACATTCATACGCTATGGGATGGATTTGTGGATTTCAAAAAGAATGAAGTGTCAGGCATTGCTGAGAATAAAGCTAAAAATTATGTTGTTATCAAAGATGGCGATTTAATAATGGCTGATGCTTCAGAGGATTACAAGGGAATTGGTAAGAGTGTAGAAATAAAAGGAGTTGGAATTAAAAAAGTAATTTCTGGTTTGCACACATTTTTACTGAGAGATTCTAAAAACGTTTTCGTTGATGGGTTTAGAGGTTATATCCATTCGACAAAATATGTAAAAGAGCAGCTTGATCGTCTTGCGACAGGATTAAAAGTATATGGTATTTCTAAAACTAATTTAAAATTAATTAAAATACCTTTGCCGCCAAAAGAAGAACAAACCCGAATCGCCACAATCCTATCCGACATGGACACCGAAATAAACGCCCTAGAAAGTAAACTCAACAAATACCAACAAATCAAACAAGGCATGATGCAAAACCTGCTCACGGGACAAATTCGACTGGTATCGCCTGAAACGGAAACAAACCCATGACCACCGTTGACAAACCCGAACGCGCCACCCAAAACCGCGTGATAAAACTATTTTCCGAACAACTGGGCTACACCTATCTCGGCAACTTACAAAGCAAACCCGATAACCGCAACATCGAACCGCCGCAACTGAGCAAATACCTATCCGCCAACGGTTACAGCCAAGCCCACATCAACAAAGCCTTAGACAAATTACAAACCACCGCCAACAACCACGCCCAAAATTTATACAACAATAACAAAGCAGTCTATCAACTACTGCGTTATGGCGTGGCGGTGAAAATAGCCGCAGGCGAACCCACCGACACCGTGCATATAATCAACTGGCAACACCCCGAAGCCAACGATTTTTATATTGCTGAAGAAGTCACAATATACGACGGCGAAAAAACCAAACGCCCCGACATCGTGCTATATATAAACGGTATCGCCATCGCCGTGTTAGAACTAAAAAACAGCCGCGTATCCCTTGGTGAAGGCATCCGCCAAAGTTTAAACAACCAAAAATCAAGCGTTATCGGCGCATTTTTTAGCACCATACAATTCATATTTGCTGGGAACGACTCCGAAGGCTTGAAATACGGCACAATTGGCACACCCGAAAAATTTTTTCTCAACTGGAAAGAAGACGAACAAGACAACACCGATTACAAACTAGACAAATATTTACGCAAAATCTGCAACAAATCCCGCCTAATTGAATTAATCCACGACTTTATCTTATTTGATGGCAACAAGAAAAAACTCCCGCGTGTACATCAATATTTCGGTATCAAAGCCGCGCAGAAATATATCCAGCGCAAACAAGGCGGTATTATCTGGCACACCCAAGGCAGCGGCAAAAGTATCGTCATGGTATTACTGGCAAAATGGATACTAGAAAACAATCCCCGCGCCCGTGTCGTGGTTATCACTGACCGCGATGAACTCGACAAACAAATCAAACAAGTATTTGAAGAAGCAGGGGAAAAAATACACCGCAGCCATAGCGGACGCGATTTGATGAAACAACTAGGACAACAAACCCCGCGCCTGTTGTGTTCCCTAGTGCATAAATTCGGCAATAAAGAGGTGGATAATTTTGAAGCCTTTATCGAACAATTAAAAAGCCAGCCCAGCCCTGCCGTCGGTGAATTATTTGTATTTGTGGACGAATGCCATCGCACCCAAAGCGGCAAATTGCACCGCACCATGAAGGCATTACTACCCAACGCGGTATTTATCGGCTTCACTGGCACGCCTTTATTAAAACAAGACAAAGCCACCAGCTTAGAAGTGTTTGGCAACTATATCCATACTTACAAATTTAAAGAAGCAGTGGAAGATAAAGTGGTGCTTGATTTAGTCTATGAAGCCCGCGACATTGACCAACGCCTGAATTCACCACAAGAAATTGATGCGTGGTTTACCGCCAAAACCAGCGGATTAAATGAGTATCAGCAAGCGGCATTGAAAAAGAAATGGGGCACAATGCAAAAAGTCCTCAGCTCTGAATCACGCTTGGGCAAAATAGTGGCTGATATAGTGAGCGATTTCAGCAGTAAAGCAAGATTAAGTTCTGAGTCGGGCAATGCGATTTTAGTCGCCTCCAGTATTTTTGACGCTTGCCACTATTACAACTTATTTCAAGACACGGCATTAACAGGCAAATGCGCGCTAGTGACTTCTTACAACCCGCAAAATACCGATATAAGCGATGAAGAAACGGGGGCGAATACCGAAACCAAAAAGCAATTTATTTATAACACTTACACCAATTTGCTCAAAGCAATACAAGCCAAATCAGGCAAGAGCAAAGCCGAAACCTATGAAAATGAAGTCAAACAGCAATTTATCCATGAACCCGCCAAAATGAAACTATTGATTGTGGTGGATAAACTGCTGACGGGATTCGATGCGCCCAGTTGCAGCTATTTGTATATTGATAAATCAATGCAAGATCACGGCTTATTTCAAGCCATTTGCCGCGTCAACCGCTTAGACACTGAAGACAAGCTGATAGGTTGCATCGTTGATTACAAGAATTTGCTCGAAAATCTAACGGGCGCGATTCAAGTCTATACCAAAGAATTAGATTATGATGATTTTGAAGCTAAAGATTGCGATATTTTGCTCAAAAATCGCCTTAAAGAAGGACGTGAACGGCTGGACAATGCGCTAGAAGCCATCGAATTAATCTGTGAACCCGTGCCACAACCAAAAAATGACTTAGATTATATCCATTACTTCTGCGGTAACACCGACATCGCTACGGATTTGAAACAGCGCGAAGTGCTACGCATGACCTTATATCAAACCACCGTCAGCTTTATCCGTGCGTATGCCAATATTGCCGACGACATGGAAGGTGCAGGTTATCGCGCTGATGAAATTAAATATATTACAAATCGCCTCAATCATTACCACAAACTACGCGAAATCATCCGCAAAGCCAGCGGTGAAGTGCTTGACCTCAAAGCCTATGAAGCCGACATGCAGAATTTAATTGATTTGTATATTCAAGCAGAAGATTCCGTAGTCATTTCCCCTTTCGCCAATCTGCCCATTTTAGAGATTATCCAAAAAATCGGCATCGAGAAGGCTATCAATACCCTGCCTGATGGGATTAAAGACAATCAAGACGCGGCGGCGGAAACCATTGAAAACAATGTGCGTAGCAAAATTATCAAAGACCAATTACTTGATCCCGCGTATTTTGAAAAAATGTCATTGCTGTTAGCGGAAATTATTTTACAGCGCAAACAAAAAGCTATTGATTATCAACGCTATTTACAAGAAATGGCTAATTTAGCAAATCAAGTCTCTAGCGGAACAATGAATAACATGCCGCCATTGCTCAATACTCAAGCCAAACGTGCGCTATACAACAATCTTGGGCAAAATGAAGCACTGGCTTTACAGATTGATACCGCCATTTTAGAAAGTAAAAGCGACGGCTGGCGCGGTAATCAGGCTAAGGAGAACGGGATTAAGCGGGCGATTTATAAAATCCTTAATGATTTAAAAGAAGTCGAGCGTATTTTTGCCATCATCGAACAACAGCGTGATTATTAAGATGAGACTGAACGATTTAGAGATAGAAGTGATTCAAAAAGACATCAAAAACGTACATTTAAGCGTCTATCCACCCAACGGCAGGGTTAAAGTTGCCGCGCCTGAAACCATGTCGCTGGAAATAATCCGAGCTTTTGTCATTTCCAAACTGGCTTGGATTAAAAAACAACAACAAAAATTCCGCGCCCAAGAACGCGAGTCGCCCAGAGAATACCTTGAACGCGAGAGTCATTATTTTTGGGGAAAAAGATATTTACTAAAAGTCGTTGAACAAAATGCCGTGCCAATGGTGCGCTTAAATCATTCAGCCATTGTGCTGCAAGTGAAACCCAACACGGATGCAAGCAAAAGAGGGCGTATTTTAGAGGACTGGTATCGCGCCCAACTCAAAGCGGCTTTATTGCCCCTATTCCAAGACTGGGAAGCAAAAATTGGTGTCACCGCAACCCGCGTGATAGTGCAAAAAATGAAAACCCAATGGGGAAGCTGCACCCCAGCATCGGGTATCATCCGCATTAACCTTGAATTAGTCAAAAAACCCCGTGATTGTCTGGAATATATTATCGTGCATGAACTCGTCCACCTGCTTGAGCCAAGCCATAATCGGCGTTTTAGCGCATTGATGAATCACTATTTGCCAAAATGGAAATCACTGCGAGAGGAATTAAATAGATTGCCAGTTAGGCATGAGATTTGGGATTACTGATTGAATCAATGTAATTAAAACCAAACTTAAGTCAGCGTGTATAAGCGAAGCGTCATACACCTTTGAGCCTTAAACTCGTAAGTCGTATATGTAAGGCGGCGGGTTTTGCAAATCCGTCCCTTACGTTTCTTTTGGTCACGGGAAATGGGAATGTGTTTTCCGGTTCGGGAAGTATAAACGTCGATAAAAAATAAAGGAGCAAAACCATGCAAACCGTCACTGTATCACCTAAATTCCAAGTCATTATTCCCGCAGACATCCGCCGTAACTTGAACTTACAGGTAGGTCAGAAAATGCAAATTGTCCAATGCGGCGAACGCATCGAATTGCTTCCGGTCAAACCCGTGAAAACCATGCGGGGATTTCTGCGCGGCATTGATACCGATGTGCCGCGCGAGGCGGATCGCGTATGAACGTGGTTGATTCCTCCGCCTGGCTGGAATATTTCGCTGACGGGTCGAACGCGGATTTTTTCAGTGCTGCGGTCGAAAATACGGAAGACCTCGTTGTCCCGGTCATCACGCTGTACGAAGTGTTCAAGCGCGTTTTACAGCAACGCGATGAAAATGCAGCCATGCAGGCCGTGGCCTTGATGCAGCAGGGACAGGTGGTCGAACTCAGCGCCGCATTGGCATTGAGTGCGGCGCAGTTATCTCATGAACTCAAACTGCCGATGGCGGACAGCTTGATACTGGCAACCGCACGCCGGTACGGTGCGACTTTATGGACGCAGGACAATGATTTCGAGGGGATTGAAGGTGTGCGGTATATTACCAAGGGGTAGCAAACATGACGGATAAACACGTCAATCAACAAGTCCAAGGGTTAAGACGGAATTGCTGCAACAGCAGGCAGAATGGCTTAGTGAGTTTGGAGCGTTACAGGAGGACGCATGTTTTATGCCTGCTTAAGTTAGTGCCATTAGGTAGCGTCCCCTTTTTCACAAATCATCCAACGGACTCACCACCCCCTCGCCGCCCTGTTGCAAAATATGCGTATAAATCATCGTCGTTTGCACATCCTTATGCCCCAGCAACGACTGAATCGTGATTCCCGCGCCGCATTCGGATACTTGCGCTCCAGCGCATAGGGCAAATACACCGGGCCCAAGCCCGCCGCCAAATCCTGTTCATGCAGCAATTTGACTCGCTCCAAGTGGTTGTTCAACAGTGCTTCTAAATTGGCGGGAAAGGGCGTAACGCGGTCTTTCTCGCCCTTGCCGTTGCGCACCGTGATTTGCTTGTAGCCATAGTCGATGTCCTGCACCCGTAGCCGTACCGCCTCGGTAATCCGCAGGCCGCTGCCATACAACAACTTCACAATCAACCCCGCCGTCCCCTCCACAAACGCCAACACTCGCTTGACCTCCTCCCGCGTCAACACTTCCGGTATACGCGGCTCCTTGCGCGAGCGTGCCGCTTCGACATTTTCCAATGGTCGCTCTAACACCCGCTTATACAAAAATACCAGCGCATTAAACGCCTGATTCTGCGTTGCAGCCGCCACATTCGCCTGCACCGCCAGATAAGTCAGATAATCCTCGACTTTTTTCTCCGGCTCAACAAATAAAGTCTCCCGCGCCTGCATGTGATGAAAGCGCACAAAACGCGCAATCCAATCACAATACGCCCGTTCAGTATGAATGGAATAATGTAAACGTCGCATCAAATCGCGGGTTTCTGAAAGTAGTGTTTTATCTGATTGAGTTGTTGACATAGTACAAAGGCAGTGATAGCATCCTAGAGAATATCCTGTTAATTATGCGTGATTGCTTGTTTAATATCAAATTATCAGGTTAAGTTGGCAGGATAAATCGGATAACAGGTAAGTATGCCTGAATTTTACGCCAATACCCCGTGTTATCGGGGCAAAAATGCAGGGCAATGGGTATCAGGTCAAGCTTGCCTGATTTATCTTTTAATATCGGAGAGTATCAGGTCAGATTGACTTGATACTAATAAGTTATAGCAGGCTGTTCGGTTGCAGTTTCTGGCGCATCCGGTTTTTGGCCTGTTTCTGCGGCCATGCGGTGTTTCGGGCGCTTTGTTTCCGGTATCCGGTATAACTTGGTGCTCAACCCGACGCTGCGCCGTCGGACTTTTTTGGCTTTTCAGGCTGGCTCCGTGCAGGCGCAGCGCGGGTTAGCTTAGGCGTTATAAATGGCTAGGAAAACCGGCTTTTTGACTGGCTCGGACTTCGTGTTGGTTTTGGCATCCGTGTTTCAGACTTCGCGGTTTTGGGCTTGACGGTGTTTCCGGCTTCGCGTTTCTGGCATCTTTTATAACTTGGCACTCAAGGCCGACCACCCGCCGTCGGGCTTTTTTGGTTTTGTTTTGGGTTAAGTGGCGGCGGGTGTCGGCTTAGCTTGGCGTTATGCGTTGTAACTGAGCATGGGTACGCCGACAACACAGAAGGGCGGTTACAAAATTGAACGCTGATGTATCTATCGTGAGAAAATACACCCCATGAAAACACAAGCACTAAAGTTGTATTACAAGACCCCGCTAGGCCAAGCATATCTAGGGGACAGTCTCGCGTTTTTGCCGCAAGTTGCTAGTGAATCAGTTGATTTAATTCTTACGTCGCCTCCGTTCGCATTGAAACGAAAGAAAGAATACGGGAACGAGGACGAAGATAAATATGTTGATTGGTTTATGGGCTTCGCGGGGCAGTTACACCGCATCCTTAAGCCTGAAGGCTCATTTGTACTAGATTTAGGCGGAGCCTATATGCCCGGCTTTCCTGTTCGCAGCATCTACCAGTTTGAACTGTTAGTGAGATTGGTCAAAGAAGCGGGCTTCTATCTTGCTCAAGAGTTCTACCATTACAACCCCGCACGACTTCCTGCACCCGCTGAATGGGTGAATGTTCGGCGCATCCGAGTAAAAGACAGTGTGAATGTTGTTTGGTGGTTATCAAAATCACAAAACCCAAAAGCCGATAACCGCAAGGTGTTGAAGCCCTACAGCGACAGCATGAAGAGCTTATTAAAAAACGGCTATACCGCAAAACTACGACCAAGCGGGCATGATATTTCGGACAAATTCAGCCGTGATAATGGTGGGGCGATTCCACCAAATTTGCTTGAACTCGCAAACACTGACAGTAACAGCGCGTATCAAAAAAAGTGCAGGGCAGCGGGATTAAAAGTACATCCAGCCCGCTTCCCTGCGGGTTTTGCGGATTTTTTTATCAAGTTTCTTACCGACGAAGGTGATCTGGTGTTTGATTTATTTGCCGGGTCCAATACTACAGGGCTTGTTGCCGAAACTCTTGGGCGGCGCTGGCTTGCGTCGGAGCTTTCTGAAGAATACTTGGAAGGGAGCGCGTTTCGATTTGATTCCTTCGAGCTTGAACACATGGTTTCTGTAAAGAAGAAAATACTGGTTGCCAATAGTGTCAACACTCAAGCCTAAGCAACTATTTGAACAGGTCTTGCGCGCCGTTGATGAAAGCGGATGGCAAGCCCTTATTCTCGACTCTCGAAAACCGTTTTGTCTACGCCTATTCCGTGGAGATGAAAAAGGGTTTGATGTTCGCGTTTATCTCTGGAATTGCACGCACGGTGGGGGTGCCGCGCGTGCGAAAGATGAATACCGCGTACAGCTTACTGGGGTGGTGCCTAGCGCAGTAGCTGGTGAAGTCACGCTCTTGCTTGGGTGGCATTCTGACTATGAAGTATTCGTAGGCTTCGACATAAAGAAACATGACGGTCAAGCCTCACAATCCCCGTCAATTCAGGTGAAGGAAAAAACCTTACAAAACGCGCATACTCGCGCCTTCGCTATTTATCATCGCCAGAATGGTGAAATAGCAGTCGCATTTCGCCCCGAATTTCTAGCAGAATACGCATTGAATTCAGCATCTCTGCATCTTACGGGTAAGGCTGCCGCTGATATGTCACTGCTGAATAACTTAGACACTTTGACTGAATCGCAAATTGTGGCAGTGCAGAGTCAAGAACGACAAATTGTGTTGTCTCAGATCGCTCGTAAATTCCGAGCAACCGATTTTCGGAAACGGGTTCTTGGTGCTTATGAGCATCGTTGTGCCATCTGCGGAGTTCAGTTAGAACTTATTGACGCCGCCCACATTATTCCAGTTGCGGCACCTACAAGCACCGATGAAACAAAGAATGGAATTGCACTGTGCAAGCTACATCATACGGCCTTTGACCGTAATTTAATTTCCTTTAACGAACGATACGAAATCGAAGTAAGTGATTCTGAAGTATCCCGCTTAACTGCTACAAATCTTGTGGGTGGGCTGAAAGAATTTAAGCAGCATCTGCGAACCGCAATAATTCTACCTAATGATCAGTGTGACTACCCGCCGCCACAGTACATTGCAGAAGCCCGAAAGGTGCGTAGTTGGGCGTAGCCAAAACGCGTAACAAATCGTTCCAGCGGACGCGCAAAAAGCCGCGCGCCGCTGAACTCAAACGTTAGCCACTTAAATTGAAATGCTGCTTTAGGCTTATGAAAAAGATAGGGATAATTGGCGGTTTAGGTGTAGAAACTGGCTGTATATTTTATACATCTATCAATAATAAAATTTATAGACTACACAAAATTCAGCCAGAAATAATCATCGGTAAAGGGGACGCTACCCTTTTCTAGGCAATTCTTGTAAACCCCCTCCATGCCAAGACTCGCACGCACCGTTTTTGCGGGCATTTCCCATCACATCACCCAGCGTGGCAACCGTCGGGAGAATGTGTTTTTCGCGGAAGAAAACCGCCAAATCTACCTCGAATGGCTGGAGGAATACTGCCGCCGCCATGAAGTCGAGATACTCGCCTATTGTCTAATGACCAACCACATTCACCTTGTCGCCGTTCCCGCGCAGGACGACGGTTTGCAGTGTGCGTTGAAACCCTTGCACATGCGCTATGCCCAACACATCAACCGACAACGGAAGTGGTCGGGGCATCTGTGGAGGCGTTTATCAAGCAATTGGAGCAATTTGCTGGGCGAGTTTTGCGATTTCGTTTGGACGGCCTAGAAAAGGGTAGCGTCCTCTTATTCTTCCCTTATTCTTACTTATAAAAAAAGCCGACAATATTGTAAAAATTGTCAGCCTTGTTTAAAAATCACGCTATTTTTGCGTTGGACTTAGCTTTTTTCTGCAACACCATCAGCTAGGCGGTATTCGACGTAGGCTTCATCGCGCAGTTGACGCAACCATGTTTGTAATTCCTCGCCAATTTTTCGTTGACGAATTTGTTCTGTGGCTTTCATTCGTGAGGCTTGTTCGGTGTTATCTTGTTGACGGCGTTCTAATACTTCAACGATATGCCAACCAAATGCGGTTTTAAAAGGCTCACTGATTTTATCCGTGGGTAAGCGCGTTACCATTTGTTCAAATTCTGGCACCATGTCACCGGGATTAATCCAGTCTAATTCACCGCCATTGCTGGCTGAGGAGTAATCTTCGGAGTAGGCTTTGGCTAAATCTGCAAATTTTTCACCGCGTTCAATCCGTTCTTTAATCCCTTCTAAACGGGCTTGGGCTTCAAAATCGGATACTACTTCACTGGTTTTAATCAGTATGTGACGGGCGCGACTTTGTGTAACGATGTTTTGTGCAGATTGTCCCCGTTTATCAACTAATTTAATGATGTGAAAACCACTAGAATTGCGAATTAAGTTGCTGACTTCACCTGTTTGTAACTGGCTGAGTGCGTCGGCAAAAATATTGGGGATTTCGCCCAGTCGTCGCCAGCCTAAATCGCCACCTTCTAAGGCTTGGGGGCTGTCTGACATTGCAACAGCGGTTTTTTGAAAGTCTGCACCTGCCTGTAGTTGTGCAAGAATTTCTTCTGCCCGTTTTTGTTTGGTTGCAATGGCTTCTGGAGAGGCTGCTTCTGGCACTGCAATAAGGATGTGAAAAATACGGAATTCGGTTGCGGATTTGCTGGTGTCTTGTTTGGCTTGCGCCATTAAAAACGCATCAATTTCACGCGGGGAAACATTAATTTTATTGATGACTTGGCGTTGTTGTAGCCGTTGAATAATCATGCGATTACGAATATCTTCACGAAATTGATTAAACCCTAATCCTTCTTGTTCTAATACTGTTCGCATTTTTTGTAAATCTAGGTTGTTTTGTGCAGCAACTTTGCGCATGGTTTCATTTAGCGCGTTATCATCTACATTGATGCCTGTCCGCGCGGCAAATTGGAGTTGAATTTTCCCCATGATGAGACTTTCTAATACTTGCCGTTCTAGTTCTTGGCGTGACGGGGCTTGGATTTTTTGTTCTGTGAGTTTTGCTTCTGTGGTACGGACTTCATCTTGTAAGGCGACGGAAGTAATTACTTCGTCATTAACGACAGCCACAATATAGTCCAGTAGTTGGGTTTCAGCTTGCACGCTTAGGCTATAACAAAGTAGCAACCCTGCAAATAATTTTTTCATTGTTGTCCTCAAAAGAATGAGATGTTGTTCATTTTAGCCGTATTTAAATGGGTATTTTTTGGTTAAGCAATATGATAGGCAGGGCTTAACTCATTGACTGCTTGAATAAATGCGCTGACATTTTCGGTATTTATTTGGGGGTGTATGCCATGCCCTAAATTAAAAATATGTCCTGTACCGTTACCATAACTGGCTAAAATATCAGCAACTTCTTCACGAATACGTGCGGGGGATGCGTAGAGTACGCAAGGGTCCATATTGCCTTGTAATGCGACTTGTTGACCTATGCGTTGGCGAGCGTGTCCTATCGGTAATTGCCAGTCTAAACCAACTGCATCACAGCCTGTTGCGGCAATTTGTTCTAACCATTCGTTCCCGCCTTTGGTAAAAAGAATAATCGGGATACGTTGTCCGTTGTGTTCTCGTTGTAAGCCTGTAACGATTTGTTGCATGTATTGTAAGGAAAAAGCCTCATAATCACGTGTCGTTAATACACCGCCCCAAGTGTCAAATATCATAACAGCTTGCGCACCTGCTGCAATTTGGGCATTTAGGTAGAGAATAACGGATTGGGCAAGTTTATTAAGTAGTAAGTGTAAACTGTGGGGTTGGTCGAATAATAACCCTTTAATATAGCGGAATGTTTTGGTAGAACCCCCTTCTACCATGTAGGTAGCAAGTGTCCAAGGACTGCCTGAAAAACCAATGAGTGGCACGCGCCCATTCAGTTCTTGACGAATCAGTGCAACCGCATCAATTACATAGCGTAAATCTTGATGGGGGTCAGGAATGCCCAATGCTTCAATGGCGGCATGGTTACGCAATGGATGATTAAAAACAGGGCCTTCCCCCTCGCTGAAATACAAGCCGAGTCCCATTGCATCTGGAATTGTTAAAATATCCGAGAATAAAATGGCTGCATCCAGTGGATAACGGTCTAGGGGTTGTAACGTGACTTCGCACGCAAGTTCTGGCGTTTTACACAGGGTCATAAAATCGCCTGCTTTGGCGCGAGTAGCACGATATTCAGGCAGGTAACGCCCTGCTTGTCGCATCATCCAAACAGGCGTTTTATCGACGGGTTGGCGAAGTAGCGCACGTAAAAAACAATCATTTTTTAAAAAAGATGTCATGGAAATCTATGAGCTTGTTTAACAGAAAAGGAACTGTTGATTATAGCTGATTCGAGAAAGGGGCTATATTCTCTACAGCGAATTTCTTTAGCAAATGCTAGATGCGGACGAAAAATTAACAGCAACAGCATAAATACCACGCACTCAAGCGAGATTTTCCGCATTCTTAATAAGTGTATTAAATTGCCTATTCTTAATTTTTCCTTGAAAATACGATTACCTATTCAGATTGCATGATTGTGTAGCTCTTTTATGGTTATATTAAATAAAACATTTTCTCAATTCAGAAAAAATCCGCGTCTTAAGAGATTTATGCAGAAATTATATATTGCCTGCCGCTATAGTTGTCTGGTCGGATTTATCTGTTTAGTTTTTTTAATCTTTAGTGTTGTCAGCGTCTATTATTGGGTGTCACTACAAACCCAAGACCGTGTATATAGTGATATTCAAACCGTTCCTACAAAATCATTAGCCTTATTATTGGGAACAAGTAAATATGTCGCAAATGGGCGAACTAACTTATATTTTCGTTATAGAATTGAGGCAACAGCACAACTCTATCATGCAGGTAAAATTCGACATATTATTGTCAGTGGTGATAATCGAAAAGCTTCTTACAACGAACCCCTAGATATGCAAAAAGCCTTATTAGAAGCGGGGATTCCTGTACAGGCAATTACACTAGATTATGCAGGATTTCGTACACTAGACTCCGTTGTTCGCGCCCACGAGGTTTTTTCGCAAAACGACTTTATTATTGTTTCTCAAGCCTTTCATAATCAACGTGCGTTATTTATCAGTGATTTTTATGGGATTCAAGCCATAGGGTTTAACGCAAAAGATGTTCCGCTATCCCTAGACCCCAAAACCCCTGTACGCGAATATTTAGCGCGCTTTAAAGCCGTACTAGATTTATATATTCTCAACACACAACCCCGTTTTTTAGGGGATAAAATTCATATTGCGCTTGAGCCTTAATTCCATGTTGCGTCTATTTCCCTTTAAATTAACAAGAAAAACACAAAAATTTTTACGGGACGCAATTTATATTTTATTATTTGCAGTTTTATATTATGTCATTAGCGGATTAAGTGTTTTATTAGGCAGCACAACGGGGGAAGTAACCGCTATTTGGCCTGTTGCAGGGTTAAGTTTTGCCGTTTTATTTATTTGGGGCTATCGTTTTCTTATCAGCATTTTACTCGGTGAGCTTAACTTACTATTTTTAGAACCTATAAAACATGAACAACTCTGGATAGCGACAGGGAATGTCATTTCACTTTTTTTGGCTGTTTGGTTTATAAACCGCTACGCCAAAAATAAAGACTTATTTGGACATACGGGCAATGTCATTTATTTTCTATTCTTCGCCGTCTTATTGAGCAGCCTTATCAGTGCTAGTGTGGGTACTGCCAGTTTATATGCGTATGACATTATTGATGCGGGTTCACTACTGGGAAATTGGTGGACATGGTGGCTTGCAGACATTGTTGGCGTGTTGGTTGTCGCCCCCTTAATCGTTACATGGCACCAAGAATGGCATATACACTGGAATAGAGCGCAGCTTATTGAAGCTATTTCACTTTTTCTAAGTTTAAGTTTGACAGCATGGCTCATTTTTGGACAACCGCTCAGTGAGAGCGTGCGCGCCTATCCAATGGCATTTCTCATGATGCCCTTTATTATCTGGGCAATCTTCCGCTTTGGACAACGCGAGACCATGATGGTGATTTTTATGCTCTCCATCATTGCCATTTTTGGCACTATCATGCGAGTTGGCCCGTTTGTGTTACCCTCCGTTTATCAATCACTACTCCTCTTACAAGCCTTTATTGGCGTTATCTGTTTAACAACCCTCTTTTTAATGGCACTTATCAGCGAGCGGACAAAATTAGAAGCCAGCATGTCGCGTTTTGTGCCACACGAATTTTTAAGTTTTCTTAACAAAAAAAGCATCGTAGATGTCAATTTAGGCGACCATACCGAGCGAGAAATGAGCGTATTATTTTCTGATATTCGCGGGTTTACCTCACTCTCCGAAGCCATGACACCCCAACAAAACTTTAATTTCATCAATGCCTATCTCAGTCGGATGGAACCCATTATTAGCGAACATCGGGGGTTTATCGATAAATACATTGGTGATGCTATCATGGCATTGTTTCCAAAAAACGTGGACCATGCCGTGCAAGCCGCCATTGGTATGCTACAAGCCCTTAATGACTATAACGAAACCCGTGGCAGACCGGGCAGACCTAAACTACGCATCGGTATTGGTATTCATACAGGATTACTCATGCTAGGCACGGTTGGCGGACAAAGTCGCATGGATGGAACCGTGATTTCTGACGCGGTTAATCTTGCTTCACGCACCGAAAGCCTGACAAAAACTTACGGCGTTTGTCTTCTCATTACCGAACAAACCTATCAAAAATTAGAAAACCCGAAAAATTATAAAATTCGTTTACTTGATAGAGTTATCGTAAAAGGCAAAACCAATCTTGTTACCCTCTATGAAATTTATGATGCTGATTTACCACTGATGATAGAACTCAAAAATAAAACCCTAACCCAATTTGAACAAGCCTGTTTATCCTATCACCAAGCCAATATTAGCGTTGCAAAACAACTTTTTGAAAATGTATTACTGATTAATCCCCAAGACGATGCAGCAACCGTTTATTTAGAACGCTGTCACGCCCACCTAAGAAACCCCTGTTCAAACAACCCAACGACATCCTAATCCTAATGCCCTTACCTGCTATAGAAATCACCCATCTTTCTACCCAATTTGGCAAAATGGTTATTCATGAGGATGTAAACATGACCATTCAACAACAAGAAATTGTTGCCATTATTGGCGGTAGTGGAACAGGAAAATCGACCATTTTGCGGGAAATTATCCTGTTAGAAAGACCTATTTCAGGATCTATAAAAGTCTTAGGACGCGAAGTATTAGGCTTAAGTGATAGACAAGCCCAATGGCTACGGCGCGAATGTGGCATGATGTTTCAAAATGGCGCGTTATTTAGCTCACTCACCGTTGCAGAAAACGTTGCAATCCCCCTACAAGAACACACACAACTAAGCAAAACCACCATTGCTGAATTAGTTGCCTATAAAATAGCCCTTGTCGGCTTACCACCAACAGCGGGCAATAAATACCCCAGTCAATTAAGCGGTGGCATGATTAAACGCGCGGCTGTTGCACGGGCATTAGCCCTAGACCCTAAAATTCTCTTTTTAGACGAACCAACCGCAGGACTAGACCCCGTTGGTGCGGATTCGTTAGACGATATGATTTTACAATTGCGCGAATTATTAGGACTGACCATTGTCATCGTAACGCACGATTTAGATACTTTATGGAAAGTAACGGATAGAATTGCTGTCCTTGCAGATAAAAAAGTATTAGCCGTTGAACCCATACGCGATTTATTAAAGATTGACCACGCATGGCTGAAAGAGTATTTTCACGGCGTGCGCGGACGAGTTACTGCGTATGCGCATGAACCTGTATAAGTTAAATTTATTAAAACGTAATACACAACTAGGTAAATAAAACCAATATGATTCCCGACTATCAAACATTGATGCTTCCCTTTTTACAACAAATTGCCGATGGACAAGAACATAAATACAGAGACCTTGTAGAGGTATTAGCAACCCAGTTTTAACTCACTGATAATGAAAGAAAAGAATTGCTAACAAGCGGTAATCAACCGATTTTTGATAATCGCGTGAGTTGGACAAAAACTTATTTAAAAAAAGCACAACTGTTAGATTCTCCTAAACGTGCAACGGTCATAATCACACAACAAGGGCTTGATGTACTTGCAAAAAATCCTAGCAAAATTGATAAAAAATATTTAACCCAACTTCCTTCCTTTGTTGAACTTCAAAATAATCAAGATAGTAGTAAAGAGGAACTGCTCAAACAAGATGTTTCTACACAAACACCCGAAGAACATTTAGATATTGCTTATCAGCAAATAAGAATGTCATTGGCAACCGAATTATTAAACAGAATCATTGAACTGTCGCCCGCTTTTTTTGAACGATTAGTCGTCGAACTACTCGTTAAAATGGGCTACGGTGGTTCAATTAAAGATGCGGGAAAAACCATTGGGCGCACTGGTGATGAAGGTATTGACGGCATGATAAAAGAGGACAAGTTAGGGTTGGGAATTATTTATCTCCAAGCCAAACGTTGGCAACCAAACAACACCGTTGGGCGACCAGAATTACAGAAGTTTGTGGGGGCTTTAGCAGGGCAAGGGGCAAAAAAAGGCGTTTTTATCACCACCTCACGCTTTACAAAAGATGCTATTGATTATGTTCCAAAAAATGACACCAGAATTGTGTTAATTGATGGCGAACAACTCGCACAACTCATGATAGATTACAATCTAGGCTGCACAACACAACAAACATATGAACTCAAGAAAATTGACAGTGATTATTTTGATGAGGCGTGGTAGGTAACACGGATAACATCGCATGAATTGCTTGGTGTTATCCGTTTTAAAAATGTTGGGGTCAGCACTTTCAGGATTATCAGAATTAAAAGACAAGAAAGATAATGCTTTTAAATTCTGATAATACTTAAAATTTAATGAATTTTGATGCAGACAGATAGAGACAATAAACCCGTTATAAACGAATTTATTGTTACTTTTCAAAAATCTAATAAATGCTAAATGGAAAATAATTAGCGTTCATTTTCTCATACGTTCCATCGCGTAATATATCCGCTAAAGCAGCGTTAAATTGTTTTACCAATGCACTGTCTTCTTTACGAAATGCAATACCGATTTTATCGCCAAAATCAATAAATTCATCCGTAAACGCATAATCCTTCGCTTGTGCAGTTTTTAACCACGCATAACCAAGTAATTTATCGGTTAATACCGCATCTACTTCTTTGTTTAACAAGCTATTCCAAGCATCATTCTGGGTTTCAAACTGTTTTACCTGTAACACGCCAAAATTAGCGGCGGCTTCTAAATATCGCGTACTAACGGTTCCTTTTTGTACAGCAATTATTTTCCCTTTTAATTCCTTGTTATAATGAATATTGCTAGCGACAGGTACAATAAAGGCCAGACGGTTTGACTGATAAGGGTCGCTAAAAGCTAAGAACAATTGACGGTCTGCTGTAATCGACATGCTATTTACAATCACATCATATTGTTTTGTTAATAATCCAGAAACGATTTTATCCCAATTCTGCGTAGTCATTGTGCATTTTATCTTCACACGGTCACACAATGTATTTATCAAATCAATATCAAAACCAACGATTTCCCCTTTCTCATTGCGCATATTAAAGGGGGGATAACTCGCTTCTGTTACCACAACAAGATGTTCACGAACAACAGGGGCAGGAGGCACTGAAATGAACGTTTGATATAAACCAACACCCCCAATAATAATAAGTAATACAATGATTATTTTGTAAATAGTTTTCATAATAAGGCTCAGTGTAAAAAGTAGAAAAATGAAAAACTTTAATCCTAACGGGTATAACTTGGTAAAATTGACGGCAGTGCTAAACAATGTCAGATAAAGATAAGAATTGTTTAAATCAGATAATTGTGGATTAGCTTACATTTTCAATCTGTTATACATCCATGCTACTTAATTAAAAAATGCTGAGCCATTCTGATGTATTTAGAACAATCAAATTTACCTTGTCATTCTTTTTTTACTAAATGGGTTACACATATCCATGCTTAAAAACTCATTGGCAAATGCGTTAAATATTCGGGGAGGTGAAGGCTTGCCCTTGATGTTGCTATTGGTGCATTCCTTTTTTAAAGGCATTTCAACCGTTTTTTTTGAAACAACAGCCAATACCCTTTTTTTAAAAGAATTTGACTCTCAATATTTGCCTTATGTTTATATGGCAACAGCCGTGTTGTCTATTTCTTTCGGTATCATCTACTCCAAATTAGAAGCACAGCTTTCACCTGATAAATTATTAACTTATACAATTAGTCTTTTATGGGTGATGCTATTATTTTTCTATTTATCCCTGTCCTTATTTGGAGAAATACAAGCTGTCGCGCCCTTTTTTGCCATCACAATGATGATATGGAAAGGCGTGCATTGGATATTGCTCACCTTAGAATTTTGGGCATTAGCGGGACTCATGTTTAATGTGCGACAAGGGAAACGTCTATTCGGACTCACTTCTACAGGGGATATTATCGCCATCATCCTTGGCGGTGCATCAGTTTCTTTTCTTGTCAAATGGATAGGAACAACGAATTTACTCTTAATTTCCCTCATTGGCGTTACAGGTTCATTATTGATTTTGCGCTATATTACCCATGTTTTTCCTAAGAATTTTATTATAACGGTGGAAAAAGATAATAATGGCGAAGAAATATCACGTAAACCCCTCAGTGAGTTAATTAAAGAACCTTATGTAATCCTATTTTTTATTATTTCTGCCATTTCATCAATGGGTTATTACTTCGTTGATTTTATTTTTTATGACACGGTTGGCGCGCATTACACCCACGAAGAAGAATTGGCAGGTTTCTTTGGTTTATTCTTCGCCTTACTCGGATTTATAAACTTTATTAGC
Organism: Beggiatoa leptomitoformis; assembly: GCF_001305575.3. Taxonomy (NCBI): domain Bacteria; kingdom Pseudomonadati; phylum Pseudomonadota; class Gammaproteobacteria; order Thiotrichales; family Thiotrichaceae; genus Beggiatoa; species Beggiatoa leptomitoformis. Next base: position 312,875 of record NZ_CP012373.2, on the reverse strand, counting down.
AGTGCATTACTATCAGGGCGATTACTCACTCGTTACGGTTTAACCGTCGGTTTATTATCTTTGCCCGTTATTGTATTCATCACAACGGGTTTATCCGTGTCAGTTGGGATATTAAATGGCACAGTGGGTGCGTTTTTATGGCTTGTTACCCTAATGAAATTATTTGACGAAGTCTTACGCACCGCCTTTGAATCCCCTACTTTTCGCATTCTCTATCAACCCTTTCCCGTTGCAGAACGCCTGCGTATTCAAGGCGTGCGAGAATCCATTGTTGAACCGACGGCAGTAGGGGTTGCAGGGATTTTATTATTAGTGTGTAACCTCGTTTTTCAACTGTCTGCACTACATCTTGCCATGCTGTTTTTAATACCACTCAGTGCATGGATTTTAGTCGCGTTTTTATTACGTAAAAATTACACTAAAGTATTAATGAATGCACTGAGTAATCGTAAACTCAATGGCTTATCCTTATCTTTAGAAGATGGTTCAAGTGTTGCGGTGTTACAAAAAGGGCTAGAAAGTCCTTTAGCGGGTGAAGTTATTTACTGCTTAAATACTTTAGAAGAGATGGAACATAATAATATAAATAGCTTTTTTATCAAGCTATTAGAGCATTCACAAGCGGAAGTACGTATTCACGCCCTGCGAAAAATTGAACAGTACAACGTAACGGAAGCCGTTAAAATAGTAAATCAACATTTGTTAATAGAAACCAATGCAACCGCCTTAGGCACAGCTATTCGCACTTTTTGCGCTATTAGCGATGCAGAAGCCTTTGAACACGTTGCAACTTATACCAATGTGAGTAATCCAAATATTAAAAAAGGCGCGATTGTCGGATTACTCAAAAATGGGGGAATTGATGGCGTACTTGCCGCAGGTGAAACCTTGAATGCACTCCTTATTTCACCCCATGCACATGAACGTTGTTTAGCGGCTGATATTTTAGGCGATGTTGGCATTACTAGTTTTTATCGCCCGCTTATCAAATTATTACACGATAATGATGTTTGTGTCCGTCGTGCAGCCCTATCTGCCTGTAGTAAATTAAAAAATCCTAAACTTTTACCGCTGGTATTAGAAAATCTTTCTCACACAGATGTTCGTGAGACAGCCGCCGCGACACTCGTTGCATTTGGTGATGCGGCATTACCTGTGTTAGAACAAGGATTACACCGGCAAGAAAATAATTATCCAATTCAAATTAGACTATTAAAAGTTTGCGCCCGTATCGGTAGTCACGCAACAATAACCTTATTAAAATCATTGCTCCAGTCTCCGCCACGTCGGGAAGTATATTGCCAGTTGTTAAAATCATTGGTTGCTTCTGGTTATCGGGTACAAACGGCGAGCGAGGAAAAACAAATTGAACACTTTATCGAGCGGGAAGTACGACAAATTACGTTATGGTTAGCCAGTATTCAAGACATGGGCATAGACAGCATAACGGCATTATTGGTGCAAAGTCTGCACAACGAGATTCAAAAAAGCCAAGAGCTTATTTTTTTCCTCCTCGCTTTTTTACATCCTGCAAAATCCATTTTTCAAGCGCAACGGGAATTACTTGATGACTCTACCGAAAAACGGGCCTACGCTTTAGAAGCCTTAGATAATATTATCAGCCATGATATTAAAATCCTTATTTTTCCGTTATTAGACAATCTCAGTCCTGCCCAACGCCTTGCCCGTTTAACAACATTATTTCCTCAAACACGTAAAAACCGCGAAACACGGTTGCGTGAAATGTTAGACAGTACCTACGTTTCTACAACCGCATGGACAAAAGCCTGCACGCTTTTTGTGGTTGGCAAATCGCCCAGCACAACGTTACAAGCGGCTGTTTTAACTGTGTTAGAACAAGCAACTGACCCCTTAGTTCGTGAAACCGCTATTTGGGCATTAGCACACTTAAAACCTGCTGATTTACAGGTAAAATTAAGACCTTATATGAAAGATACATCACCGCATATTATTGAATTAATTCAAAGTTTGTTACATCCTGAATTATCTATTTCGCTTACGCATTCTTCACCGATTTAACAAATCAGACGAGAAACAAGCTATTTTTCGCGTAATTCTTCTACACCTTCCCAATCATCAGGAATACCTTCAGTTTTATAATAATGACAACGGTCTAAGTAGAATCCTGCAACTTTATCCGCAGGATTTAACGTTGCAATATGTTCAAATAATTGCGCCGACTCGATAAAAGATTTATCAAAAAAGTATTGAATCGCCTTGTCAAATTTATCCGTACACATAATTTTTAATTGTCGAGTGGTCGCGTCAGGTTCGGCATCTAACACTTCAATGACTTGTACGGGTTCACGTTTACCTTTGACACGCAATTTACCAACAAACCGATAATGATGATTTTCAGGATGTTCCAAACTGTCTAACAGTTGTTTACTGATGGCTAGCGATATATTGTAAATCCGCGTTAATCCCTCCATCCGCGAGGCAAGATTGACCGCATCAGAAATAACCGTCCCTTCCATGCGTTTTTCCTCGCCAATTGTTCCCAGCATCAAATTGCCGATGTGAATACCAATACCAATGCGGATAATCGGTCTGCCCGGTCTGCCGCGTGTCAGATTATATTTTGCCAATGCCGCTAACATACTAATTGCCGCTTGTAGGGCATCGTCTGCCTTATCGGGGAATAAAGCCATTACGGTATCACCAATATATTTATCAATAAAACCATTATATTGGCGTATAACAGGACTGACTTGTTGTAGGTAAGCATTGAGAAAACTAAAGTTATCTTGTGGACTCATCGCCTCAGACAGACTGGTAAAAGAACGAATATCCGCAAACAAAACAGACATCCGTTTCTGTACGTGGTCACCCAGTCGCACCTCTATGATGCTGTCTTTTTCTAGTAACTTAAGGAATTCTAAAGGAACAAAATGGCTATAAGCAATATTAATACGCGCAAGATTAATGTGGGTTTTAATACGACTGAGCAATTCTACTTTTGAAAAAGGCTTGGTAATATAGTCGTTTGCACCCACTTCTAACCCTTCTACAAGGTCATTTTCTTGGCTGCGGGCGGTCAACATGATAACGGGCAATTGTGTGGCGGGGTATTGCGTCCGAATAATGCGACAAACGTCAAAACCTGACATTCTAGGCATCATAATATCCAGTAATACTAGCGTAAATTCCTCGCCCGCCCATAGGTGGTCTAAAGCCTCATGTCCATCCATTGCCCTGACGGTTTGATAATTGGCTAAAGCCAGTTGATTTTCTAATACTTTTAAATTAACAGGGTCATCATCAACAACTAAAATGCGGAATGGTTTATTAGAACTGGCATTATTAGTTTCTGCCGCGAGTGTGGCGGGCAATGGCAGGTTAATCGCTTGATTTTCTGCTAATAATAGTTCAAACGGTTGTGGTAATAATTTTTCACTTTGTTCTGTCAACACAACGGGGATTGGGGCTTCAAATAAAATACGTTCCCGACTGGTTGCTGGTAGGGTAAAACTAAAGCGACTGCCTTTACTCACGGTGGATTGTAGCCGAACTTCTCCCCCATGTAATTCAACCAGTTTTTTAGTAATAGATAATCCTAACCCCGCACCGCCGTATTCTCTGGAAATAGACGTATCGGCTTGTTCAAATGCGTTGAAAATATGCTCGATTTTATTTTCTGGAATACCAATACCTGTATCCGCAACAGAAATCATTAAAAATCTATCATTAAATGAACTGCTAAATATTTCTATTCGTCCAAATTCAGTAAATTTAATCGCATTCGTGACCAAATTCAGCAAAATTTGTTGTAATCGCTCTTCATCTGCCATGGCTAAAATATCATCTGCAATGTGGTTAATCAGCGTGATATTTTTTTGACCAACTAAGGGACGCGCAATATTTAAGACAATATCCGTTACGATACGAATATCTACAGGCTTAAGATTTAATACCAATTCACGATGTTTAAGTTGTGCAAAATCAAGTAAATCATTGACTAAACTAGAAAGACGTTTACCACTCAGCGCAATGAGTAATAAGTTATGACGTGCGTCATCGGTTAATGTGCCTGATACGCCATCAAGCATAGATTCCGTAATACCGATGATTCCATTGATAGGTGTACGCAATTCATGTGAGGTATTAGATAAAAATTCATCTTTCATCTTATCTAATTTTTGTAATTCTGTATTCTGTTGTTTTATTTGGTTAATAAAGACTAACATGCTATTAACCATTAAAGTAATGCTATCTTTAAGTATTTTTAATTCATTATTCGCTTTTATGGTAATAAGATGTTCTAAGTTTCCTAGCGCAATAATATTGATACTATTGATAATTTCCTTAATTGGATGGGTAATATAATTAGCAATGAGATAAGTAAAAATAATGCTAAGAATAATACTGCTAATGATTAATATATAATAAATATTATTTAGTTGTTCAAGGCTATCATCAATAATTTTACGATTATGTGTTATTTCTATAATTTTACTGTTATCAGCTAACAAAACGTTTTGTTCATCACTTAAATTAACGAATAAATAATGCCTATTTTTATAATTTTCTTGTTCAAGCAAATATTGCGGTGGTGTCCGTGTTTGTGTCATCAACGCAATGATTTTTTTAGTTTTACTATCTAAGGGAGTCTCATCATTAAGTAAAGATTCATATAAGTTAAAAATACGAATTGACTGAATAGTGTTATTCAACAAACGGAGTCGACTTGTTACCTTAGATATATCAAAAGTATCAATAATATGCGGATATTTTTGCGTACTGGCATAAATGCCCAAAAACTGATGGTTAAGGGTAGGATAATAAGCTAATTTTCCCACTCGTTGACGGTTATAATCATAAATAGGGCGGCTATATAAAGGCGTTTGCTGACGATAGGCGGTTTTTAACATCTCTAATAAAGCAGGCAAGCGTTGATAGTCTGCCCCTAATAACCGTAAATGACTGCTATGCGTTACGATGCCTTGTTCATTAACGATAAAAAAATCATTTTCCTCACCAAATTGTTTTTTTAAACTATTCCAATCAATTTTATCTGCATCACCATCTTGTTGATTAAAAGCTGTTTCTAATAAAGGAATATACGTTTGAATTTGTTCTGTTAAAACATCATCGACAACTTTTTGATTAATAGTTAATAAACGGACGGCATTGCTGACATTGTTTTCAGCTTGTTGTTGTAAATGGCTATACATTTGTTCTAAATAGCTTTTTGTTTCCAGAAAGTGTATTGTTGACACGAGAAACAAAAGGACTAATACCATCCCTAAAAATGCACCCGTTAGGCTGTAACGCAAGGGAATATAAAAAGGTGTGTTAGCTTGTGTATTCTGAAAAAGACTTGTCAATGCCATATTTTTTCTCATTATGAAAACAACTAAACCTATATTATTCCAATAATTCAGTATAATAGCACGTTTACCCTAAAATAGGCTTATCAATGGATAACCTTGATGAATGCTTATAATGTGCCATGCTTGTCATAATGAGGAATAACAAGAGACTAATCCTTGCGGAAAATGTTTTTAAACCATTTATTACAAATGAAATAGTAGTTTTTTTGTAATTCAAAAATAATGCCTAATTGAATAAATAACTAATCTGATAGTTAATAGACTAAATCATAGATATCTATGGTTAATTCATTTTTTAAGATAACGGAGAGCGGGGGGTAAATGAATGATGGAAGTATCCATGCTAGTGATGTCAGGTACGACGTTGAATGTCAGTTTCAAGGGTGTTGGTACAAATGCGGTTAAGAGTATCACTACACGGGTTTTGACGGAAATTGAAGTTGCTAACCAATAGAAATGGTTACATTAAGACATTAAATTTAATAAAGCTGTGTAGAAAACCTCGATTTAACTCGGGGTTTTTTATGATGGTTGCTCACATGGTAATACACCCGACACTTGCTGGATGATAGATAAAGGTTGGTATTACAACTTATTATCTCGTGTCAATTCAAACGAACCTGTAAAATCTTTGCGTTCTGAACCAGAACCGTTTGTTTTAAACACTAAAACATCGCTCACACTGTATTCATAAATCCCTGCAACTAAATCATAAACAGGTAACGGAATCACTTTTTCAAAAGACACAATGGATGCTCCACAAGTATAATCCATAGGCTGCGGATATGTAACGCCCAATATAATGATTTCAAAACGATTTCCATTTAGACGTTGTGAAACTTGTCCTAACTTACCACAATCATCAGTAAAAAAACCATTTACTTTAAGAAAGACTTGAATAGGAAAGGAATCCGTCATAACCAATTCAACAGTGTCTACATACGGTCTAGGGAATGTCTCTGTTATTTGCAGGCTTTGTAACTGAAATTGGCTTTGTTCTACATCCAACTTCAAAATGACATCTTGATATTCATTCGCTTTATCTAATGTATCAATACGCGGAATCACTAGAAAACCGTTTTGATAAGTTGGATATTGATTGGCTATTGATGTTTCGGCAACAGCTGTGACATTTATTGATGCTAATATAACACCTAGAAAAAGTGATTTAATCGAACACATCTTTAAATTTCTCCAAAAAATATAAAAGTGTACCTTTCATATCTTAGTTTAACCTGGGTTCGGTAAAAAAATTGAGAAGAACATTGCAATACGTAAGTTGTCATCAATCTCAAGTCTAACACGTAACGTCTAAGAAGGCTTATTGACCCGCCAAGTGCAGACAATAAGCCCCCACCACAATAATATTGATCATAAACCCAAAAACACTGCGGTGACAGGTATGCTCAATTGGTATTTCCCTCTTCTAACAGCATTTGCTCTCATAAAGATATAAATCATATATAAAATCGCCGGTAGTGCTAAAGAGAAAGTGATATTAAAATAAGAAAACAGAAGAAAGAGAAGAGTCCCTAAAATGCTAACCTGCCCAAGCTGTAAAGCGACACACATTGTGAAATACGGAAAAACCCGCACAGGGACACAAAACTACAAATGTCGCGAATGCGGACGACGATTTGTAGAACAACCCACCAAGAAATACATAAGCCAATGGACAAGCTATTAAAAGAAAAACTTTCACTGAGAGGAATAGCCCGTGTTACAGGAATCTCAGGCACATGGCTACAACATTATGTCAATGGTTTGTATGCGCAACAAAGACTAGAACAAGCCGTTAAAAAAAAGGACAGTTGCGCTTAGAATGCGATGAGATGTGGTCATTTGTTGGGCAGCGTCGCCAGAAAGTGTGGGTATGGTTAGCGTTGGATAGAGACTCACGAGAGGTTGTCGGGATTGCCTTTGGAAAGCGAGATGCGGAGGGAGCGCAAGCACTCTGGGACTCACTCCCAGCGGTATATCGGCAATGTGCAGTCTGTTACACAGACTTCTGGGAAGCGTACCAGAAAGTTCTACCGAGTAAACGGCATAAAGCGGTAGGGAAGGAGACGGGACTGACCAATCATATAGAGCGATTTAACAATACGTTAAGACAGCGTGTCAGTCGTTTAGTGAGGAAAACCTTATCTTTCTCCAAGAAGATAGAAAATCACATCGGGGCTACTATTTTTTTCATTAATGATTATAACAAATCACGGCTTCTTTAGCACTACCCTATATGCTTCTTTAGCGGACATTTTTATGTGTGCCGCATTAATTGTATCAAAAATAGCAACCACTTCCCCATTAATACCTAGCTCTTTTGATAAGGCTGCCTTATCTTGTTTTGAACTATGCTTCCCAAAAGGAACTTTCCCGCGATTAGCTTTAATTGGGGGGGAAATTAAGGAGGGAGTCATCCCTAAAGATGGTTGGAAAACTACAATATACGAATCTTCAACAAAACCTGCAGATACAGATGCAGAGAATATTAAAGCTGATATCATTATTAGTCCTACCGTTTGTTGTTTTAATAATGTCATATCAACACCTAAGTTAATGAAAGAAAATATAAAAAATTACATCTCTAAACTTTAAGAGGAAACAAGAATAAAAAAACCCGCCTCCCCTTTATGAGAGGCATAAAAAATGTTTTTTTATTCTTAATTTATAATAGGTTACTGTGTTTTACGACCAGTATAGTGCATTTTCTTCAGTCGATAGGCCAATGTTGGGCGTGTCATACCCAATAAACGCGCGGCTTTAGACAAACACGCATCCGTTTTTTCTAAGGCTCGTTGAATCAGTTGCTGCTCTAACTCTTCAAAATTTAATGGTTTTTCCAATAACTTATCCAAC